>CACZCD010000083.1 GCA_902779565.1 uncultured bacterium
GAAAAGTGCCGTGCCTTCGCCGGCACCGCCCCTGACGATTGGGGGGAGAAGTTCTGGATATTCCACCGCCGCATCGCGGAAAAGGTGAATGCCCTCCGTCCGGAGAAGACGGTCCAGATCATCAGCTACGGGCCGACGGCCATGCCGCCGCGCACGTTCACGGAGTTCCCGCCGAACGTGATGATCGAGCTGATGAACTGCCGCCCGGCGGCGCTGTCGGCCTGGCGGAACTACAAGGTGGCGCGCGGATTCTCGAACTACGTGTATCATTGGGGGGACTATCCTTCGCCCGGATTCACCGCCAAGAATTCCATCGCCGCGATGGCCGCCGCCGCGCGGAAGTACAGGGAGTACGGGATCAAGATCGTCTATCGCTGCGGCTACGGCGAACTGTTCGGGACCGAGGGCCCCTCCTATTACGTCTTCAACAAGCTGCTCTTCGACCCGTCATTGGACGAAAAGGTCGTCTTCGGACAGTACGTCAGCCGCGCGTACGGCCCTGCGGCCAAAGCCATGATGAAGTTCCACACGCTGCAGGACGGGCGACTCGAGATGTACAACGCCCTTGATGCCGGCATAGACGGAAACCGCAGGGTGGTGCCGAAACATGCAGCCGACATGCTGGCCGCGATGTATCCGCCGGACGTCCTCGCCCAGCTCGGCAACCTTCTCGCGGCGGCGGAACGCACGGCGGGGCTCTCCGCAAAGCATGCGATGCGGCTGCGCCTTGTGCGGCTTGAATACGAATATCTCGTACGCCTGATCCGCCCGATACATCTCTACTTCGGCTATCTCGCGTCGCCGTCGGCGGAAACGTTCCGTCCGTTGGCGGACGCCCTTGAGTCGCGCGCATCGTTCATAGACTCTCTCGGGGACGGAAAGGGGCGGGTGCGCGGCATCGAAGGCTGGGACCGTCTGCATCCGTTTTTCCCCAACGGACGCTTCAACCGGAAGATGATGTCCACAAACGGGCGTTTGAGCGCGCGGCTCGATGCGCCTTTTGCATGGGACGCGAAGGCGATGCTCGCGAAAGGCTTTCTGCCGGGCAAGACGAAGGTGGAGGCTAGAGTTCCGCGTTTAGAGTGGAGGAGTGGAGGAGTGAGGGAGTGTGGGAGTGAAGGAAACTCACCCACTCACCCACTCACCCACTCACAACTTCAAACTTTTGACTTCGAGCATGGCGCATGGGCGGCGGCGAAGTGGAACGAGCTGAACGGCCTTCAGCTCGAGAAGATCGCGAACCGCACGCGGTTCAAGGCCGTCGCGGGAACGGATGCCCTGTACCTTGCGGTGGAGACGACCCTTCCGGACGACCGGAAATATGAGCCGACAGGGCGCGACTCCAGTTGTTATCTCCGCGACTGCATCGACTTCGCCATCGCGCCGGATATGGCCGGCGACAAGGCCTACCACTTCGTGTTCGGTCCGGTGGAAAACTCTTGCTTGGATGAGGCCTTGGGTCTCATAACGGACGAGCTTGACCCGAAGTACGGCACATACGACGGCGAATGGAACGGCGAATGGGATTATGCGCTGTTGCGCGCCGATGGCATCTGGCGGACACGCGTGAAGATTCCCTACGCCACGCTCGGCGTGACGCGTCCCGCTCCTGGCGCGAAATGGCGCATGAACCTCGGCCGGCTGGCCGAACCCGACGCGAAGGGCAGTACGCCGTACGCATACTGCGAGTTCTCGTCCTGGAGTCCGAATTTCGAGTCCCGTTCGTTCTCGGATCTCGGGGCGATGGGCGAAGTGGTTTTTGAGTGAGCCGAGGATAAGCAATGAAGAGAATGCTTTTGTTGACGATGACGCTGCCGCTGGTCTGTCTGGCGGGTGCTGGGGATGCGGCCGTGGAACTTGCGGCCGACCGGACGGAAGTCGCGATTGCGGCGAACGCGCCGCAGACCGTTGTGTTCGCGGCCGGCGAGATGACGAACTTCCTTTCAAGGGTGTTCGGCGTTCGCATTCCGCTTGTGCGGAAGCCGACGCCCGGCAAGTATGCGCTGTTCCTCGGCGATTCGCCTGAGGTCCGGGCGGCGGGCATTGATGTCGGCCAGTTGCCGCACGACGGATTCGAGGTGTGCGTCACGGCGGACGCGGCGTACATCGCTGGCGTGGACGACCCGGAGCAGGATCTCGTCCGAATCGCGGCGCGGCATGGCCCCAACGGCGTCCACGGCGCCCATGCGACGCTGTTCGGCACCTATGACTTCCTCGAACGGTTCGCCGGATGCCGCTTCTACTTCCCGGGACGTCTTGGGGAGATTGTGCCGCCGGCTGAAACGCTTCGTCTGCCGAAGGGCCGCTATCGTTCCGCCCCTTCGTTCACGCTGCGCCGCTTCAGCGTGATGGACAAGAATTTCGGGGTCTGGCCGGCACGGGACAAGATCAGCAATGCCGAGTGGCGCCGCGCCACGAATCTCGAGGTTTACCGGCTTCGCATGGAGACCGAGCATATCCCATTCTGCCACGGTCAGAGCAAGATCAGGCTTTCCGAACGCTTCGCCGGGACGCATCCCGAATGGTTTGCGCTCACCAGCGGCAAACGGCGCACGACATGGGACAAGAACAAGCCGTCCTCGAGTTCGCAGATGTGCATCACGTCGGGATACTGGGAGGAGATTTACCAGGATGCCCGGAGCTACCTGAGCGGAGAGTCGGCCTCCATCCGCAAGCCGGCCCGCGGAAAGGTGCGGCGCAACGGAAAGCTTGTGGAGGACTGGGTGTGGCTGTGGCACGCGAAGGGACGGAAGTACTTCGACGTGATGCCCAACGACGGGATGGCGAAGTGCCAATGCGAAAACTGCTTGGCGGCCTACGCGAAGGCGAAGGACCCGAAGAACGGTTGGGCGACGGAGGTCGTGTGGGGAAAAACCGCCGAAATGGCGCGTCGTCTTTTGGCGGAAGGGATCGGCGGGTATCTCACACAGATGGCCTACGGGCCGTACAGCGGCGTGCCGGAGTTCGAGATGCCGACGAACGTCCTCGTGATGCTCGCGCGCACGGGTGCCTGGAGCGTCTCCGACAAGGCCAAATGGGAACGGGAGAACGAACTCGTCAAGAAGTGGAGCGCCAAGCTGAACGGCAACCTCGTGCTGTGGAACTATCCGGGCAAGTACGAGTGCGCCGGCACGAACATTCCCGACGTTCCGTCGGGCACGCCGCATGCGATGGGCGCGTATCTCAAGAGCGTCGCCCCGTTCATAAAGGGCACGTACCAGGAGTCGGAGACCGACCGCTTTTTCTTCAACTACCTCGCGCTCTACGTGTTCTCTCGGATTGCCTGGGATTCGTCCGTTGACCCCGAGGCGATCATTGCCGAGCATGACCGGCTCATGTTCGGGTCTGCCGCGGCGAAGATGCACGAATACATCCTCGCGCAGGAGAACATCTGGCTCACGAACGTGGTGGGCAACGTGATGTACTCTTCGCTTGGGCCGAAGATTGCCCCGCCCTCCGAATACGAGCTGTGGACGCGTGTTTACGGCGAAGAGACGATGCGCCGGCTCGGCGGGCTCCTGGATGCCGCCGAGGCCGAAGCCGGCCGCGGAACTCTGGCGGCGGAGCGCATTGCCTTGTACCGTTCGGAGACGTATGCGCCGATTGCCGCGAGGCGTAAGGCTTATTTAGAGTCGATCAACCCAGCGTGTGAACGCGTTTACCGCGAGGAGCATCCCGCTTCGGTGGTTTCGAACATCATTTGGAACGGCGAATTCGCGAAGGGGTTTTCCGGATGGCGGCGCAACGCTTCAACCCGGACTGCGGTCTGCGACTACGACCCTTCCGACGGGGTCTTCAGCAATGGTTGCATCTACGTCAAGGCGGCGGAGGATCCAGAAGCGCGCAGCTGGAAGGCGACCTGGCGCGCGCATGCGGTGCAGTTCCTCGAAGGGCGCCGTCTGCTCAAGCCGTCAACGCGGTACCGTCTTTCCTATTTCGTGAAGCTCGACAACGTCGTGCCGCTGTCGGGGCGCGGCGGTGTCGCGGCGGCGGTCTTCGAGGGGAACGGTTCGTGGCGGTTCTTCCCCGAACGCAAGTTAAGGGGGACGATGCCGTGGATACGGCAGGTGTTCGTCTTTGAAACGGGGCCGCAAGCCGATGGGCAGAAGGAGCATCCGCATATCCGCCTCGCGATCAGTGCGGCGTGCGGCGAGGCGCGCTTCGACGGCGTGAGCCTTGAGGAACTCGGTCCGGCGGGCGGTATGGCGAACGGCAAATAGCCGCCGCCCATGCTTCACGCACGATGTAAGTGAGGATGGCTGCGGGAAGATTTGACGCGGGCGGCGGGATGATATAAAATACGCGCCGTTTTCGATTTACACACACAAGAGAAACCGAATAGAAAGGATGCCTGACATGTTCCAGTACCCACGTTCTGTCCACAAGCTCGGCGACACCACCGTTTCCATGGTGCGCGGCGAAGAGGCCGATTTCCTGAAGGTCGAAGGGCCGAACCCCGGCTTCACCGGCACCTGCGCCGCCGGCGAGGGCTACTTCCCGCTCGACCACGCGAACACGGCGCTCCTGAGGAAGCTCTTCCCGTTCTGTGCGCCGAAGCCGATGCTGACCGCCGTACGCACCGTCGGCGTGGGTGACCGTCTCGGCCTTGCGACGCCAGGGCATCTGCGCGTGTTCGAGAAGTACGACGCGCTCCCCGTTCTCGCCCAGCAGTCCATCCGCGAGCTGACGCTCACGCACCGCACGTTCGGCGATGTGCTGGACTGCGCGACGCGCGCCGTCTTCCGCGAGGACTTCCAGAAGGGCTACGGCGCGGACGGCGACCATCTCAAGACGGATGCCGAGGTTGAGTATGCGCTCGGCGAGGGCTACACGATGCTCACGCTCGATTGCTCCGAGCACATCCGCAACGACGTGCTGGACATGACCGCCGCGCAGGTCGAGGCCGAATACAAGCCGGATGCGGAGCTGGAGGCGCTCTATCTCGGCAAGACGTTCACCGTCGAAGGCCAGGACGTCACGTTCGGCGCGGAGGAGTTCAAGCGCACGTGCCTCATCTACCTGAAGGCGCTCGACCATGCCGTCGCCATCTACAAGAAGCACGTGGAGGGCAAGCCGGTCGATTTCGAGGTGTCCATCGACGAGACGATGACGCCCACCACGCCCGTGCAGCACTATTTCGTGGCGAACGAGCTGACGCGCCGCGGCGTGAAGATCGCGACGGTGGCGCCGCGCTTCTGCGGCGAGTTCCAGAAGGGCATCGACTACATCGGCGACCTCAAGCAGTTCGAGAAGGAGATGGCCGTGCACGCCGCCATCGCGCGCAAGTTCGGCTACAAGCTCTCGATCCACTCCGGTTCCGACAAGTTCTCGACCTTCCCGATCATCGGGCGTCTCACGAAGGGCAACTTCCACGTGAAGACGGCGGGCACGAACTGGTTGGAGGCGATGCGCGTGGTGGCGATGTGCGATCCGGCACTTTACCGCGAGATTCACGCCTACGCGCTCGAGACGGCCTTCGCCGAAGCGCGGAAGTACTACCACGTGACGACCGACCTCGGCAAGATCCCCGCGCTCGACACGCTCAAGGACGAGGAGCTGGAGGGTCTCTTCGAGCAGAACGACGCCCGTCAGCTGATCCACATCACCTACGGTCTCATCCTCACGGTGAAGAACGCCGACGGCTCCTTCCGCTTCCGCGACCGGCTCTTCAAGCTCTGGCGTGCGCACGACGAAGAGTACGCGCAGCGGCTCGAAAAGCACATCGGCCGCCATCTGGAACTGCTCTACAGCGGCTTCGCCGGTTGAGAGGTTGAAATTTGGGGCGCGTTTTGGTATTATACGCGCTTCTTTACGTCTCAAAAGGAAAATGGAGCAGATAAAAAATGGCGATGTGGAAAGGATTTGGGAACGCGTTCAAGATCCCTGAACTGCGGAAGAAAATCTTTATCACCTTGGGTTTGGTGGCGGTTTGCCGTCTCGTTTCGCAGATCCCGACCCCGGGCGTGGACTGGCAGACGCTTCAGCGTACGATCGAGGATATCCGCACCTCCACGGGCGGCGGCGGCCTCTTCGACTGGTTCGAGGTGTTCACCGGCGGCGCGCTCGGACAGTGCGCCATCGGCTTCCTCTCCATCTGGCCGTACATTTCCGCGCAGATCGTAATTCAGCTCCTTTCGTCCGTGATTCCCTCCCTTGAGAAGCTCAAGAAGGAAGGGGAGAGCGGCCGCCAGCAGCTCGCGCAGATTACGCGCTACCTCACGATCGTCCTCTGCGTGGTGCAGAGCTGGGGCATCGCGACGGCTCTCATGCATCCGCAGATGCTCTCGCCGGCGTTCGGCGGCGTGCAGCTCGTGGTGAATCCCGGCATCGGCTTCCAGCTGATGACGGTGATCGGCATGACCACGGCGGCTCTCTTCGTGATGTGGCTCGCCGACCAGATCACCACGTTCGGTATCGGCAACGGCGCCTCCCTCATCATCATGATCAACATCACCTCGCGCCTGCCGCAGGCGATCTTCTCCGCGTGGGAGCGCTACTTTGGCTACAACGGCGTGGCGGCGATGCGCTCGCCGGTCGAGCTGGTGCTGCTCCTTCTCTTCGGCTTCGCCGTCGTGATGGGCACCGTGATGCTCACGCAGGGCGTCCGCCGGGTGCCGATCCACTCCACGCGCCGTAGCGTGAGCGGCGGGGCGACCTACGGCATGCAGCAGACGTACATGCCGCTCCGCGTCAACTACACGGGCGTGATGCCGATCATCTTCGCGCAGCCGATCCTCCAGATTCCGGGATTTCTCGCGCGCTACATTCCGTCGGATGCCGCCGGGTTCATGGGCTGGCTCCGTTCGTTCTTCCTGCAGCTTGCGGACATGGGAAGCCCCGTGCATCTTATCGTGTACGCCTGCTTCATCATGTTTTTCGCCTTCTTCTGGGTGGCCACGCAGTTCAATGCGATCGACATCTCGGAGAACCTCAAGAAGGATGGTTCGTACGTGCCGGGCATCCGTCCGGGCCGCGCGACGGCGGAGTATCTCGACGCCGTGATGACGCGCATCACGCTCATCGGCGGCACGGGACTGCTGATCGTGGCGCTCCTGCCGCAGATCCTGAACGGCGCGATGCAGGTTCCGTGGGCGATCGCCTCGTTCTTCGGCGGCACCTCGCTCCTCATCATCGTGGGCGTGGCGCTCGATACGCTGCGCATCATGGAATCGCATCTGCTCGTGCGCAAGTACGAAGGGTTCCTCGCGCATGGTACGCTCCGCGGCCGCCACGGCTGAGGATTCGACCATGGACAAGGTCGTCATAACCGTTGTCGGCAAGGATACGATCGGGATTCTCGCGAAGACCTGCACGTACCTTGCCGATCATCGTGTCAACATCCTCGACATCTCGCAGACGATCGTTCAGGACTACTTTAACATGATGATGATCGCCGACGTGAAGGGGTCCGTAAAGCCCTTTAACGCACTCGCCGCCGATCTGGCCGCGCTGGGGGACGAGATCGGCGTGCAGATCAAGTGCCAACGCGAGGAGATATTCGATAAGATGCATCGGATTTAGTTTCGAGTTTAGAGATTCGTACCAACCTTCAACTAACAACCATCAATTGGAGAATGACAAAATGGAAATCGTAATCTGCAAGACGAAGGAAGAGGCGAGCCGCAAGGCCGCCGAGATGATCACGGCTGCGGTCAAGGCCAACCCCAAGATCGTGCTGGGTCTCGCCACGGGCTCCACGCCGGTGGACATGTACAAGGAGATGACCAAGGCCGTCAAGGCGAAGAAGGTCTCCTACAAGCAGGTCCGCACCTGGAACCTGGATGAATACTGGGGGCTCCCCGGTACGCATGACCAGAGCTACCGCTATTTCATGGACAAGAACCTGTTCGACTCGATCGACATCAAGAAGTCCAACACGCACGTGCTGAACGGTCTCGCCAAGGATTGGCGCAAGGAAGTGAAGGCCTACGAGGCGGCGATCAAGAAGGCGGGCGGCATCGACATCCAGGTTCTGGGCATCGGTTCCGACGGCCACATCGCGTTCAACGAGCCGGGCTCCTCGCTCGCGTCCCGCACGCGTCTCGTCTCGCTCACCCCGCAGACGATCAAGGACAACTCCCGCTTCTTCAAGAAGGCCTCCGACGTGCCGCAGCAGGCGCTCTCGATGGGCGTCGGCTCCATCATGGAGGCGAAGAAGATCGTCCTGCTCGCGTTCGGTAAGAACAAGGCCGACGCCGTTGCCGCGGCTGTCGAGGGCGGCGTTTCGCAGTTCTGCACGGCTTCGGCCCTTCAGATGCATCCGGACGCCTGGTTCTTCATCGACGAAGCGGCGGCGGCCAAGCTGAAGCTCAAGAAGTACTACGCCTGGCGCGCAGAGGGTGAACTCGCCCGCGCGTAAGGGGGCTGTGCCATGAAGAAGGCGAAGGCACTTGTTTTCGGGGCGATCCGGAACTTTCTGGACGCCCGATGCAGTCTGCACGCGGCGGGGCTCACGTATTTCGCGCTCCTCTCCTTCGTGCCGGTGCTGTGCCTTTCCCTTCTTCTGGCCAAAACCTGCGGCGTAGGGGACATCGCGCGCACACAGATCAACCAGCGCCTCGACGCGTACATCACGCACATCGAGACGGCGCATGACGATCCGGACGTGGCCGCGCGCATTCCTCCGGAAAAGCTGAAGGAGAAGAAGGACGCCGCGAAGGCCCTTGCCTCGCAGGCGCGCGAGATCTCCAATCAGCTTTTCGACCGCGCCGCGCAGTTCGACGCCTCCACGCTCGGCTGGATCGGGCTTGTGATGCTGGCGTGGACCGTCATCTCTACCTTTGGCATGGTGGAGACCTCGATGAACGAGATTTGGCAGGTGAAGAAGTCTCGTCCGCTCTGGAAACGTTGCGTGCTGTATCTGCTCGTGACGCTTGTCGCGCCGATCCTTACCGCGCTGGCGCTCTCCATGCCGATCCTGAACGTGATCAAGAGCGTTCTGGAAGGGGCCGCCGGTTACATTCCGTACTCCAAGTGGTTCATGGATCTTCTGGTCAAGATCCTGTTTTCCAAACTGGTCTCATTCTTGGTCACGTTCGGTTTCTCGGCGCTGGCGTTCGGTTTCTTCTACCGCTTCATGCCGTTCTGCCGGGTGCGCACGAAGTGGGCGCTCATTTCGGGGGCGGTGATCGCGCTCGTGTTCGGGTTGTGGCTCAAGATCTGTATTATCGCGCAGGTGGGCGTGGCGAACAGTTCGGCGCTCTACGGCTCCTTTGCGTTCCTCCCGATCGTTCTGGCGTGGCTCTACATTTCCTGGCAGATCATCCTGATGGGTTCCGTCCTTTCCTGCCAGCTGCAGACCGTGTTCGATGCGTCCAATGCGGACGCAAATTCCTGAAGCACCGCACCTGCCATTCTGTGGTGCAGTGCTATTTTTTCGGCTTTCGACTTTTCGGCTCCTGTGGTAAAATAGGGGGCCAAAAGGAGAAGACCAGATGGCGACATTGAAATTGGGGGTGCTGGGCTCCGGCTCCGGCTCGAACATGCAGTCGATCGTGGATGCGATCGAAAAGGGCGAACTCGATGCGGAGGTGCGGCTCGTGCTGGCGGATGTGCCGGACGCGAAAATCCTTGATCGCGCAAAACGGCATGGCATCCCGTGCCAGTACCTTGATTGCGCGCCGTGGAAGACGAAGCTGGAGGGACCGGCCGAGGAGGAATGCATCCGGCTCCTGAAGGAGGCGGGATGCGACACCGTGATTCTCGCCGGCTTCATGCGCATCGTAAAGCCCGGCCTGCTGGCGGCGTTCCCGATGCGGGTGCTGAACATCCATCCCGCGCTCCTGCCAGCGTTCCCGGGCGTGCACAGCTGGAAGCAGGCGTTGGATTACGGCTGCAAGGTTGCGGGCGTGACGGTCCATTTCGTCGATGCCGGGACGGACTCGGGTCCGATCATCGTGCAGAAGTGCGTGCCGGTTCTGGAGGATGACACCCCCGAGACGCTCCATGCGCGCATTCAGGTGCAGGAGCATCTCGCCTTCCCGGAAGCGTTGCGTCACCTCGCCGCCGGCCGGCTGCGCGTGGAAGGTCGCCGCGTGCGAATTGTGGTATAATGCGCGCATGAACACCTACAAGAATGTTGTCGCACAGCTGTGCATGGTCGTCGCGCTTCCGGCTCTGTTTGCCGCCGGGAAACCCCTTGAACTGAAAAACGCCGGCTTCGAGCAGGTGGATAAACGTGGCTATCCCGTGGGCTGGAGCCGCCATCCGAACTGGCATGGCGAGAAGGCCGGGCACAACGGCTCCGGCGGATTCGTGTTCGAATGCTCCGAAGCGAAACCCGTGAAGGGCGGCCGCCCGCAGCAGGAGATCAAGGTCGAGCCCGGCAAGCGTTACTACATCTCGGCGCTCGTGCGGGCCGAAAACCTGAAGACGGAGCGGAAGACCGATGCGCAGGGGCTTTCGTTCTATCTGGAGTGTTTCAACGCGGAGGGGAAGTGGGCGTTCGACGCGGCCTCGCGGAAGTGCGTGAACGGCACGACCGACTGGGTGAAGATCGAGACCATCTCGCGCGAGGTGCCGGATGGGATCGTGCGCGCCTACATCCAGCCGTGGGCGAAGAAGTGCGTCTCCGGCCGTGCGGTGATCGACAACATCTACATCGCGGAGTACGACATGCCGCCGGTGGAGGGCGTGTTCTGCGATGCCTACCGCCGCGAATCGACCGGTGGACAGGTGAAGTTCTCCGCCTCGCTCAACACGGACATCCGCCGGAACAAGCTGGAGGACTACGCGGCGGCGTTCTCGTACGTGGCGGCCGACGGTTCCCGCCAGACGGTCCCCGGCACGATCCTCTCGCCGAACGAGGGTTCCGTGACGCTGGATACGTCGGGCTTCGCGCTCGGCACGAACGATGTCATCTGCACGCTGTCGCTCGGCGGCAAGGCGCTCGGATCCGCTTCGATGCCATTTGTGCGGCTGGCGGTCCCCACGCGCCGCAAGGTTTACATTGACCGTTACCGGCGAACGATCGTGGATGGCAAGCCGTTCTTCCCGCTCGGCATGTATTTCCGAAACCGGGACTGCACGGAGTCCAATCTCGCCGTGTACGCTGAAGGGCCGTTCAACTGCGTGATGCCGTATGCGGGTTCCAGCCTTGGGAAGAGGGAGCTCGACATCTACCACGCCGCCGGAATGAAGGTGATATTCGACCTTCGCCACGGAATCTCCGACGAGAAGGTTGGCAAGCCGTGGGTGTACGAGACCGTGCCGAAGTACAAGGACCATCCCGCGCTGCTCGCGTGGTACACGAACGACGAGCGTCCGGTCTCCGACATCCCGAAACTGAAGGCGCGTCAGGGCTGGATCGAGGCGCTCGACCCGGATCATCCCACCTGGTCGGTGCAAGACGTCTTTTCGGAGACGCGCCACTATCTCGGCTCGTATGATGTCCTTGGCATGGATCCGTATCCGATCCCGAAGAAGCCGATCGAGCGGGTGATCTACTCGATGCGGCAGGGCGTTTCCGGCACCTTCGGCTCGGTGGCGATCTGGCAGGTGCCGCAGGCGTTCGGCTGGGGTTGGCTGAAGCGGCGCGAGACGAAGGGGCAGCGCGCGCCCACGCAGAAAGAGATGGCGAACATGACGTGGCAGTCGATCGCCGGCGGCGCGAACGGAATCATCTACTACGCCTACATGCACCTCTACGAGCCGCATGAGGATCCGAACGATGCGTTCGCGCCGGCCTGGGCGCGCACGAAGGCGGCGGCGAGCGAGATCAAGAAGTACGAGCCGGTGCTCCTCACCATCCCGCCGGGCGTGACCGTGAGCGGGGCGACGGAAGCCGTCGCCGCGCGCGTCTGGCGGCACGAAGGGGATCTCTATCTGCTGGCCGTCAACTGCACGATGCAGCCGCAGACGGTTGCCCTCTCGCTTTCGGAGCGGTTCGGTTCGGTCGTTTCGGCAGACTTCGGTCCGGCGCCGAAGGTTGAAGACGGGCGTCTCGAGCTTTCGTTCGGTCCGATCGACTATGTGATGCTGCGCCTTTCGCCGCCTGGGAAATAGCGGCCGGAACGGGTGCGGTCAACAACGCAAGAAAAAGGAGAGAATCGATATGACAAGAATCGGAAGAAGGGCGTTCCTCGTTTCGTCGGGAGCTTTTGTCGCGCTTCGGGCGCGTGGAGACGAGAAGCCGCTGTGGACGGCCGGCATCGTGACGGATACGCACGTCAAGCGTACCCGCGAAAGCTGCGAACTGGTGAAGAAGGCGTGTGATCTTTTTGCGGAGAAAGGCATCGACATCTTCATCAACTGCGGCGATATCGCGGACCACTACTATGCGGAGGCGTACCCGATCCTGAAGGAGTTGACCGACGCCGCGTTCCCCGCGAAGCCCCCGAAGAAGATCTGGGTCTATGCGAACCACGATCGCATCGACCGGCAGGACGAGCCGTGGGAGAAGGTGATGATGGACGTGAAGCGTCTGCTCGGCGCGACGAACGACCTGTACGACCTCATAGACTTCAACGGCTACCCGCTCCTCGTGTTTCCGCAGTGGATTGACGTAAAGCGTGCGGAGAAGATGATCGCGGACGTGTGCGCCGATCCGAAGTATGCCGGGAAGCCCGTATTCATCTTCGACCACGTGCCGCCGGAGGACACGACCGACAACACCGTGACCTGGGGATCGGCCGCACGCCTTGAGCTGTATTCGAAGTTTCCGCGCATCATCGATGTCTGCGGCCATTCGCACGGCTCTCTGCGGAGCGAGCTCAACATTTGGCAGGGTGCGTTCACTGCCGTCAACATGGGATGCCTTCAGGTGTGGGGTGGACACGCCGTGGGCGGCGCGCCGGCCTCCAAGAAGAACTACGGCGCGGTCGTGATGGAGGTGTTCCCAGACCGTGTGGTGTTCCGCCGTTTCGACGTCCGCACGCGGAAGGAGTATGGCGCCGACGAACTCTGGACGGTGCCGATTCCGTTCGATCCGGCGACGGCCCCGTACCGGCGCGACCGCACGGCGAAGACTGAACCGGTGCCGCAGTTCCCTGCCGGTGCGGCGCTCGCGCTCAAGGCCGATTCGCCGTTCTCCGCCGTGGAGATGACGTTCCCCCGTGCCGAAGGGAAGCACGGCACCTACCTTTACATGGTTCAGGTGACTACGCCGGCGGGTGAACCGCTCACGCGCAACGACATGTTCGGCCAGTTCTATCTGCCCGAGGAGGAGCGCACCGCGACGGTCGCACTCAAGCTGAGCGCGGGCTATTTCGACGCCGGCCAGAAGTATCGGATCCGCATCACGCCGTGCAACTGTTTCGGCAAGGGCGGCAAACCGCTGGAGGCCGAGTTCGATGCGCCGGCGGCCGCCGGGTTCGAGACGCTGTTTGAAAGCGCCGATCCGATGAAGGAATGCCCCTTCATGACGGGACTTGCCGCCGGTCGGCGCATCAAGGCCACGAAGGACTGGTACGAACTCACCCCTGGCAACCACCGGCTCGAGTTCCCGGAAGGAATCTGGAAGGGCAAGGGGCGTTTCCGCTTCACCATCGACATGGAAACGCAGCAGAACGGGGTCCGCACCTGGACGCTCGTGCTGCGCAACCCGAATCCGCTCAGGAACGCGAATGCTCGCATCGCCACCCCGCGTGGCGACTCCGGCAAGATGCGGTACTTGATCGAGTTCGATAAGACCAATCCTGGTTTCTTCTACTATTTCCTCGTGCGGGAAGGTTCCGCCGGAAAGATCCGTTTCAATCATGTGAAGATCGAGCGCGCCCGCGCCTGACCCAACAGGATGAAGGATAAGTGATAAAAAGAATAATCGTGTTGGTCTTTGCGTGCGGCGGCGCGTTTGCCGGACCGTTGCGTCAGCATGGTCGCATTCTTGCCATCAATGAGGATAACGACCGCTACATAATCTCGGCCACGCGCAATCCTGATCTGCTGACCGAACATGGGGCGAGGGGTTATTTCGATTCCGTGGCCGCAGGCGGCGCCGTCACGCATTTCTTCATGTGCGTGAACGGTCAGCGGACGAGCTACGATTCGAAGGTGTGGGAGCCGATATGGCTTGGCGTAAACGACCGAACCGAGAACGGCTTGGATATCGATGCGTATGAACGACGCCCACTACGTGGATCGTGACTACAAGGTGCACCGCAACGAGAGCTTCTGGTGGGACCATCCCGAGTGGTGGCTGCAGCCGCACACGAAGGAGGAGCGTTTCACGAAGGCCAAGAAGGGAAGATCCCTCGACTTCGCCCATCCCGAAGTGTTCGACCATGCGCTAAAGCTCGTCGAAGAGATTCTCGATCGCTGGGACGCCGACGGCATCGAGCTGGACTGGATGCGCCAACCCTTCTGCCTGACGATGGGCCAGGAGGTGGAGAAGTCCCATGTGCTTACGGCGTTCATGCGTCAGGTGCGGAGGCTGACGGAAGCGGCGGCGAGCCGGCGCGGGCACCCGGTGGGAATTTGCGTGAGGCTGCAGTCCGTGCTGGAAGGCGCGCGTCTCACGGGGTATGACGTGGAGACTTGGGCGAAGGAGGGGCTGATGGATATCGTGGTGCCGACCTCGGCCTATTGTGCGACGGAATACGTGTGCGGCACGGCGGAATGGCGGGCGGTGCTCAGCGGCGCGCCGCATCCGATACGGCTTGTGTTCGGGACGGACATTTGCCTATACAACCACGCGGTGCGGCGTTTCGAGGTGTACAAGGACCTTTCGTTCCTACGCGGATGGGCGGCGAACGCGAGGGGCGGCGATGGCCTGTACCTTTTCAACGCGCCCTACTATCAGGAACCGGCGCGGAAGGAGGTCTATGCGGGAGCCTTGTCGCCTGCGCGCGTGGCGAGCGGCACCCGTCGCTATCCAATAACCTACCATGAGTGGATGCCGACCAAGGCGCTGGAAGATAGGCAGTTTGCGCGTGGCGTCGGTAACGGCGCAGAGTTCCACGTGTCGGCGTCCAAATACCCTCATGACCGGGTGATATCGCTCGTGATGGGCTTTGACGAGACATCCGCCACCGCTCCTGGAATCATGCTGAACGGGGTCGCGCCGGCAGAGGCGGCGGTTCCGGTTGAGCCGTCCAAGGTGGTGCCTGATCCGAGCGGCTTCACCACGAACCCGAAAGGGATGGCAAGCGCCTGGCGATGGGAGTTCCCGGCGGAGACGTTACGTAACGGGCGCAACGATGTGAAGGTGGCGCCTACCGGTACGGACATGAAGGCCGTGTGGTGCGAAATCGTGATTGAGCCGAGAAGACAAGGCGATAACGAGATGTGAGGACGGCGCAGAATTGTGGTATAATTATGCACCAATGAATGACTTTCTCGATAGGGTCGCGAACATTCTTGAGACGCCGGCGGTGACGGAGGATCTGGAGTTCCGTTCCGTGCGCGGATGGGGGTCGATGATGGGCTTCGCGCTTTTCATCATGCTCGAGGACGAGTATGGCGTGAAGCTCACGCCCGAGCAGTTCCGCGAACTGAAGACGGTCTCCGACTTGATGCGCATCGCGGGGAGGGCCTCATGACAAACCTGATCATCATCGGCGCCGGTGGATTCGGCCGCGAAATGTTCGGTGCGGCGCGCGAGGCGGTTGGTTTCGGCGAACAGTTCCGCATCAAGGGCTTCTTGGACGGCAATCCCGCCGCGCTCGACGGTTTCTCCGGCTACCCCGCTATCCTCGGCACGCCGGAGACGTATGTCCCCGCATCGGATGACGTGTTCATCACGGCGCTCGGAAACATCGCGTCGCGGCGACGGTGCGCCGGGATGATCGAATCGCGCGGTGGTGTGTTCATCCCTATCATCCACCGTTCGGCTTCGCTCGGCCCGAACGTCACGGTCGGCGACGGTTCGTTCGTCGCGCACAACGTAGTGCTCACGGCGGATGTGAAGGTGGGGCGGCATGCGTGCGTCTTCCACGGCACGGTGATCGGACACGATACCACGCTCGGCGACTATTCGCACGTCTATTCGCTTGTTTCCATCGGCGGTGGTGTGCGCGTCGGTGAAGGGGCTTCCGTCTTTCCGGGCGCGAAAGTGGTGCCGCGCGTCTCCATCGGCGACCATGCGACTGTCGGAATCGGCAGCACGGTGATCCGCGATGTCGATCCGGATATCACGGTCTTCGGTTCCCCCGCCGAACGTTTCCGGATCGTTTGATCAGTTGGTAGTGGCTAGTTTAGTTGTTAGTGATTAGTGACTTTTATCTGAGGGGGTATGATGTTGGACGTTCGGCGAAGGTGGATGTTGGCGGGATTCGCCGCCGCATTCCTCCTCGGCGATCTGTTCCTTGCGGTGCGCGCGGCGTCCACGTCATCCGTTGAGTTCCTGTTTGGTGTGGGGGGCTTCTCGCTGGCGCAGATCTTCTGGACGCTCGGTCAGCTGCGTGAAGCCAAGCCAGATATACGTGTGTTCGTGGCGGCAGCCGTGCCGCTGGCGCTGTTCGTGCTAGTGCGGTTGCGTCCGCCAGTTCTTTCGCCTGTCGCCGAGGCGATGGTCTGCCTCTATTCGGTGTTGACGGCGCTGTCGTTTGCGACGGCGCTTGCCACGCGGCGCGTGTTCTACTGCTGCGGGATCGGGCTCCTGCTGTTTTCGGATCTGATGATCGGGGGACGTCTTTTGCGCGCGCCGGGATGTGGAACGTTGATCGGTCCCACCTATCTGGCGGCGGAGGCGTGTCTGCTCACCTCGTTCTTCTGGCGGGGCGAGAAGCGGTTCTCGATCCGTTCGCTCGACATCCGGTGGTTTACGCTGGTGGGCGGCGTGTTGGCGTTCGTCTGCTTCATTGTGGCGGCGGCTTTCTATCCGGGCGGCGGATACAATCCGTTCACGCAGATGCTGAGTGCGCTGGGACGCACCGCTGTACGCAAGGTCGCTTATCCGGCATGCCACTTCTGGTTCCTGGCGGGAATCTCCCTGGCGGCGGTTTCGGTTTCGCGGGTGTGGGTGCAGCTTGCTGCACGGGCGAACAGGACATGGCACCGTGTGGCGTTCGGTTGGGGTGGGGCGGTGAACGTGGCGGGACTTCTGACCCTTGCGCTCGTCCCCGAGAATGTGAACATGGCCATCCACAACGTCGGCTGCCACATGGCCGTGTTTGGCGGTGCGGCCATTCTGGCCGCGCGATACCGAAAGGGTGGGGATCGGGTCTGGACAATCTGGCTTCTCTCGGTCGTGTTCGTCTTTTGCGTGTGTCTGCTGGTGGAGGGGATTCCGTTCAGTCCTTGGGTCACCTCGTTCCAGAAACTGCTGATTGTCTCCTTCGCCTCCTGGGTGGGTTGGATCGCCTGGCGGGAGCGTACGGCGGATCGGGACGACAGACCTTAACCCTATATAATCTTGGCCACAAAGAACAGGAGAAACAGGAGAAAGAGTCAGAGTTTTGATAGAGTGGTTAATCTATTGATGTCACAGAATCTTCCAAATGCGAGTGAAACACCTCCTGTTACTCCTGTTCTTTGTGGCTAACAAGAACAAGGGTGATATCCAACCGCGACATTTAGGTTAAAGAAAAGCGGATGCCGAGGGGCATCCGCTTTTTCCGCATCTGCGTGAGTTCGCTTAGCAGACGCCCTGGGCGACCATGGCGTCGGCGACCTTGACGAAGCCCGCGATGTTGGCGCCCACCACGTAGTTGCCTTTCTTGCCGTACTTCGCGGCGGCCTCGTAGGCGTTGTCGTGGATTGCCTTCATGATGTCCTTCAGGCGTGCATCCACCTGTTCACGGGTCCAGCTGATGCGCTCGGAGTTCTGGGACATCTCAAGGCCCGACGTCGCCACGCCGCCGGCATTGGACGCCTTGCCGGGCGAATAGAGGAGCTTGGCCTGGATGAAGGCGTTGGCCGCTTCCGGCGTGCACGGCATGTTCGCGCCTTCGCCCACGAGCTTCACGCCGTTCTTGAGCATGTAGGCGGCATCCTTGCCGTCGAGCTCGTTCTGGCGTGAGCACGGGAACGCGCAGTCGTACTTGGAGACGGTCTGCCACGGATTCTTCTTGGCGACGAACTTGGTGCCCGCCATCTTGAACTCGGCGAATTCTCCGCGCTTGACGTTCTTCAGCTCCATCACGGCGGCGAGCTGCTCGGCGGTGAGGCCGTCCTGGAAAACGAGCGTGCCGGAACGGTCGGAGAGCGTGAGCACCGTGGCGCCGAGCTGCATCAGCTTTTCGGCGGCATAGCTCGCCACGTTGCCGGAGCCGGAGACGACGCACCGCTTGCCCTCAAGCGTCTCGCCGCGGGTCGCGAGCATGTTCTCGGCGAAATACACGTCGCCGTAGCCGGTCGCCTCGGGACGGATCAGGGAGCCGCCGTAGGAGAGACCCTTGCCCGTGAGCACGCCGGTCCATTCGTTCGCCAAGCGCTTGTACTGTCCGAACAGATAGCCGATCTCGCGTCCGCCGACGTTCATGTCGCCAGCCGGGATGTCGGTATCCTGCCCGATGTACTGGTAAAGCCCCGTCATGAAGCTCTGGCAGAAGCGCATGACCTCGGCATCGCTGCAGCGCTTGCCGGGCGTATGCGGACTCTGCTTCGGGTTGAAGTCCGAGCCGCCCTTGCCGCCGCCCATGGGAAGGGTGGTGAGGGAGTTCTTGAACACCTGCTCGAACGCGAGGAACTTGAGAACCGAAAGGTTGACGGAGGGGTCGAAACGGAGGCCGCCCTTGTACGGACCGATAGCCGAGTTCATCTGGACGCGGTAGCCGCGGTTGACGCGGATGATGCCTTTGTCGTCAACCCAGGGCACCCTGAAGATGATCGTCCGTTCAGGTTGCACCATGCGCTCCAGAATGGCGTTTTCCTCGTATTGCGGATTGGCCTTGAGCACCGGCGTGAGGGAGGTGAGAACCTCCTCGACGGCCTGGATGAACTCCTTCTGATCCGCGTTCTTCGCGATCGTGTCCTTTAGGACGCGATCAACATACTTGCTGCTGCTCATCTTTTCTCTTTCTTTGATTCTCTGTTTGATGTCGGGCTTTCGATAGCACCTGAAAAGTGTACTACGTCCCCAACGCCCTTTTAGATAGCAATTCCCGTGCCAGAACACGATGCCGCACGGCGTGACAGCAGGACGAACTGAATTTCTTTTAAATCTCGTGAATCCTGTCTGAAAAAAGTGTGAGATGGGAGGTCTTTCATTTTCCTCTTCAAGCAGGGTCGTGAGCCTCCTTTCATCTTGTTACATAAGGCGTAAATCCGAACCGAGCGGTATTACAGAAATTGTTCATGTCTGAAGTTTCTGGAACACAAGATATTGCAAGTGAGTTTTTGGGTTCTGGATATGATATAATACGCGGCATGACTTTCTGGTTCTTTGCTCTCGGGCTGCCTTTCGCCGCGTACGGTGCGTTCGCCGTGGCGCGTTCCTCTCTTGCCGCCAAGGCGCTTGTCGCCTTTCCGCGCAACCGTCCCGCCGGCACGGTGCTCTGCGCTGTCGCGTGGTTCTGGACGGCCTACGAGCTTGACACGATCGGCATCGAGATCTTCGACCGGTTCCTGAAGGCGTTCCCGTTTGAGCTGTGGATTTTGGCGGCCGTTCTGACGGTACTCACCTGCTGGTGGATGGCGAACCTTCTGCCGATCCGCGGCGTGGCGGCGATCTTCATGCTGTTCCCCGCCGAACTGTTCCCCGTCATCCGTTTGGAGCCGACCGCGTGGCGTCTCGCGCTCGTGGTGGTGGCGTACATCTGCGCGATCATCGGCATGTTCGGCATGTTCTATCCCTGGCGTATCCGTCAGGCGCTCGCGTGGCTTGCCGCCGCACCAAGCCGTGTAGCCGCTTCGGGTGTGGTCTGCCTTGCAGTGGGGGCGCTGCTTCTCGCGCTCGGTTGTGTCCTTTAATTGAATCAGGAGCCCTGACATGTCTTCTACGCTTGAAAAGATTCTGGCCAACCCCGAGGAATATTCGCAGGATGTTCCGCGTCTTGGCGAGTGCAAGATCCCGTCACCGGTCCGCCACCACGAGTTTGTGGACGAAGGGGAGCGCATTCTCATCACCGAGAACGGTTCGCTGCTGAAGTACCTGACGGAGAAGCTGGGGCGCGAGCCGAGTTTTGAGCGGGCGGGTCCCCATGCGAAGATCTACCATGATCCAAGCTGGACGCGCGTGGGCATCCTGACGGCGGGCGGACTCTGCCCGGGACTCAACAATGTCATCAAGGGACTGGTCGAGATCCTCACCTTCGACTACGGGATCAAGACGATCTTCGGCATTCGCTTCGGCTTCGCGGGGCTGATCCCGAAGTTCGGCTACGAACCTCTCATGTTGAACCCGGAGGAGGTCGATCTGATCCACGAGCTGGGCGGCACGGTTCTCGGCTCCTCGCGCGGGCAACAGCCCACGGACGAGATTGTCGATACGTTGGTGCGCATGAACATCAACGTCCTCTTCGTGATCGGCGGCGATGGGTCGCTCCGGTGCGCGCGTGACGTGGCGGAGGAGTGCCTGAAGCGCGGACTCAAGATCTCCGTGGTCGGCGTGCCGAAGACGATCGACAACGACCTTATGTTCGTGGGGCGTTCCTTCGGGTTCGAGACGGCCGTGGCCGAGGCGACCGCCGTCATCCGCAACGCGCACATGGAGGCGAAGGGCACCTTCAACGGCGTAGGGCTCGTGAAGCTGATGGGCCGCGATTCCGGTTTCATCACCGCCTACGCGACCATCGCGAATCCGGTGGTGAACTTCTGCCTCATCCCAGAGATCGACTTCACGCTTGAAGGGCTCATGGCGGCGCTGGAGCACCGCTTCGCAAGCGGCAAGACGCATACCGTGGTGGTCGTCGCCGAGGGCGCGGGACAGCGTCTCATCGAAGGCGAATCCGCAGGGGTCGATGCCTCCGGCAATGTGCTCAAGAAGGACATCGGCGAATTCCTCAAGCGGCACATCACGAACCATTTCAAGGCGAAGGGCATCATCTCCTCCGTCAAGTACTTCGATCCGAGCTACATGATCCGCTCCGTGCCGGCGAAGGGCACGGACGCCATCCGCTGCTACATGCTCGCGCGCAGCGCGGTCCACGCCGCGATGGCCGGGCGCACGAACTGCGTGGTCGGGCAGACCGCCGAATGGAACACGCTTGTGCCGATCCGCCTCGCGACGATCGAACGGCAGAAGGTCCATCCGAAGAGCGATCTCTGGCGCAGCGTGATGGATGCGACGGGACAGGAGTTCTATTTCAAGGGCGGTGTCTCCAAGGTGAGCGACGCCACGCTTGCGCCGTAGGCGTTGCGAGTTGAGGATGAGCGCGCCGGTTCCCATCTTGCAGGAGAAGGGCGGAAAGTTTTTCGCCCGCTGGTCGCGCGATGACGCCCGGATGCGTTCCCGGAACCGAAGCATCCTGGAGCGCCCCGACCGCATCGAGACGGTCGATGACGCCTTTTTGGATGCGCTCCGCTCGGATGACGCTGAGGTTCGCTGGTCGTCGGTCGCGGATCTGCGCGATCTAAAGCGGCGTCTCGCGGCGTGCCGGCTATCCCCCGTGGCGGAACCAGAGGCTTGCGCACAGGTGACGTTTCGATTGGTGGCGCCAACGGCTGCCGATGCGCCGGATGCGTCGAACCTCTGGCGCTTAGAACTGGCGGCGCGCCCCACGACCGTTGCGGCGTTTCGCGCGTTGGGGGCGGCCTGTCGCGTGTGGCAGCCGCTGTGCGGCATGACGGATGATACCCTGATGCTGGAGCAGTCTGAAATGGAAGCTTTCCTGCGCGTGGGTGCCCCAGCGCTGAAGGCGGCGGGTTATGGCGTGGAGGTGCCGGCGCAGCTCGCGGCGGAGATTGTGGCGGAAGCCGTCATCTCGCCCCAAAAGGCGGCGGGTGCGGCGGCGTCGGCGGCAGACGCGAAACTTCGCGCGAAGGTGACCATCCGTGTGGCGGGGGAGGTGGTCACGCGCGAGGAGATTGCATTCCTGCTCGAACAGGGAACCAGCATGGTGTTCTTCCGCGGACGTTGGATCGAGGTGGATCGCGCCATCCTCAAGACGGCGCTCAAGGTTTTGGATGAGGCGGATCGAGACCTGACCACGCGCGAGGCGCTTTCGTTCGCGTTCGGTTTCCGTCGGGCGCGCGGACTTTCGGTTTCGCGCGTGAAGGGGACGGGATGGTTCGGCAAGGTGCTGGACGAACTGCGGTCGGGCGACCGGTTCCGCCCGTTGCCGAAGCCGAAGGGATTCAAGGGAACGCTTCGCGCCTATCAGCGGCGGGGCTTCTCCTGGCTCAAGTATCTGACGGACCGCGGCTTCGGGGCGCTGCTCGCCGATGACATGGGATTGGGCAAGACCATTCAGACGATCGCGTGGATCCTGAAGCGGCGGGAGCAACCCGACGCCGGACGCGTCTTAATCGTCGCACCGGTAAGCGTTACGATGAACTGGGTGCGGGAGCTGAAGCGTTTCGCGCCGAAATTGAGGGTGCAGCTTCAGCAGGGACGGGAGCGTCTGGTCGGCGAGGTCTTTGCGCGTCAGGCGGCGGACTTCGATGTGGTGGTGACGGGCTATCCGCTCTTCGTCAAGGATTTCGAGGTGTTTTCCCGCGTGGGATTCGAGGCGTTGGTTTTGGACGAAGCGCAGATGATCAAGAACCCCGACACCCGCGCGGCGCGGGCAGTGCGGGCGTTCCCCTGCACCGATCGGGTGGCGCTCTCCGGCACGCCGTTCGAGAACCGCGTGACCGACCTTTGGAGTTTGGAGGAGTTCCTGAATGCGGGGCTGCTTGGTCCGCGGACGGAGTTCGTTCAGGATTTCGAAGGGCCGCCGGGCGGCGGCACGCCGCCGACGGCGTTGGCCGAACTGAAGAAGGTGCTGGCGCCGTTTCTGCTGCGTCGGCTCAAGAACGACCCCGGCATCGCCGCCGAGTTGGGACCGAAGCGGGAGATCCGCGAGTACTGTGTGCTGTCGGCGCGTCAGCGCGCCGCCTATGAGGTGGCGCTCGCGCGTTATGCGGCGGCGCCGCACGACGGACGCGGCGGCAAGGGGGCGGCGCTCGCGCTCCTCACGGAGCTTAAGCTCGTTTGCGACGGGTTGGGCGGCGACGGCGAACTGCACGGTGGCAAGTGGGACCGGCTGGTGGAGCTTTTGGAGAGCATTTTCGAGACGGGGGAGTCGGCGCTGGTGTTCACGCAGTATGCGAAGGTCGGCGCGCGCCTGCAGAAGATGCTGGAGGAGAAGTTCCGGCGTCCGGTCCCGTTTCTGCATGGCGCGCTTTCGTCCGCCGCGCGCGAGGCGCAGATCGCCGCCTTCAACGCCTCGGAACGCCCCACGGCGTTTGTCCTGTCGCTCAAGGCGGGTGGCTTCGGTCTCAACCTCACGAAAGCGACGCATGTGTTGCACTACGACCGCTGGTGGAACCCGGCGGTCGAGAGCCAGGCGACGGACCGTGCGCACCGTATTGGGCAGACGCGCACCGTGTTCGTCCATCTTTTCATCGCGCACGGCACGCTGGAGGACCGCATCGATGCGCTGTTGGAGGAGAAGCGTGCGCTGGCGGGCGAGCTTGTGGTCTCGGGCGAGAGCTTCCTGCTCAAGATGGGCGAGGAGGAATTTGCGCGCACTGTGCGGCTGGAGAAGGGACGATGAACGAAAAACACTACATCAACGCAACCGAGTTCCTCCACGACAGCTGGAAGCTCGCCGCGATGGTTCGGCGGAGCGGCTGGCGTCCGGACTTCCTCGTGGGCCTTTGGCGCGGCGGCGCGCCGGTGGCCGTGGCCATCCATGAGTTTCTTGCGGCGACGGACTGGAGTGTGCAGCATATTCCGCTCAAGTGCG
>CACZCD010000084.1 GCA_902779565.1 uncultured bacterium
TTCGCTCCTTGTCGTACATGTTTCGCCCTCCAGACCATCCGCCACCCCCATCCCTCAATCACAAAACCTCGCACCAGCGAGGTTTTGCAATTGCCTCATATGATTCCATCGTGACATTCAACATGAACTACGGTGGCAAAAAGAATGTCTATGGCGGCGGGATGCACAGCGGATGCGCGTCGAACTCTCTCTTTACCGGGAACGCCTGCTATGCGGCATCGACTTCCGGCAAGAACATCCAAGGCGGCGGCGGATACGGCACGTACTTCACCAATTGCGTAATACGCAACAACTACTCGCGGAGCAACAGCGGTTGCGGCGTCAACGGCGGCGGAGCGAACGGTTGCCTCATCAGCAACAACGTGGGCACCTCGTCTGCCGGCTATACCGTGCGCCAGGTCTATGAACTCAAGAACTGCGAGGTGGTGGGCGTGGCGAACGTCCGCAACTGCTCGGCGGTGAACTGCCGGTTCGTGAACTTCACCAACGGCTACTACCTTGCGAGGAACGAGAACGTGGTGATGGATCCCAACATGCGATACCACATAAGCGGCCCCATCAGTTATTCCGGCACCACCGCCACCGACCAGGAGCTGATCTATTCGGGCTTCGTGGCGACAAACTGCCTGATCGCGAACAACAGGACGTCGGGCGGCTTGATCCAGGCCACCGCTTCGCTGAAAGTGATCCTCCACAACTGCACGGTCGCGAACAACGTGTGCAACTACACGTTCCTGGGCGCCACGAACGGAACGCATGCCTGCGCGATCAATACCATCTTCGTGGGGAACAGGACCGCGAAGGGCGAAGCGCGCGACATGAACTTTCCCAACGCCGCGAAATCCTACGTCGCGCTCACGAACTGCCTGATCGGTTCCGGACGGCAGGCGGTTGCAGTACCGGAATGGGAGGTGAACACGGTGACGAGCGATGTTCCGTGTTTCGTGAAGGGCGAGGGGCGCGATTACTACGCGCTCAAGCATTCTTCTCCCGCGCGCGGAAAGGGGCTGGTGATGGACTGGATGGAGGACGCGCTCGACATACGCCAGGACGAGGCGTACCCGCGCCTCCGCGACGGCGCGGTGGATATCGGCTGCTACCAGTGCTGGCTCGATCCGGTTGGGCTTTGGTTCAGCATCAGATAGTTGGTAGTTTCCAGTTTAGAGTTTCCAGTTTAGAGTTTAGAGTTTCCAGTTTGGAGTTTAGAGTTAAAAGGAGATAAAGAAATGGTAGCAAGTCTATTGTTGGCGGCGATCAACCTGACGTCGGCGAACGTGGAGGTGGTGGTCCCGAAAACGGCGAACCGCGATGCGCGGGTCGCCCAGTACGCAGCAGAGGAGATGACGAATTTCCTGTCGCGGGCGTTTGGCGCGCCGGTGCCGATCCGCCACCAGATTGACGGCGGAAAATGCTCTATCGTGCTTGGCTCGAACGTGTGGAGCGTGGCGGCCGGCATCGACACGGCGAAACTGCCGCGTGACGGATTCGTCCTGAAGACGCAGGGCAACGTCCTGTACATAGCCGGCATCGACGACAATCCGAAATCGGTGAACAGCGGCAACCATTTCCAAAAGGCGACGCTGTTCGGTGTGTATGAGTTCCTTGAACGGTACGTCGGCTGCCGATTCTACTTCCCCGGCGAGCTTGGGGAGATCGTGCCGCGGAAGGAGTCCGTCGCCGTGCCGGACCTGAACGAGACCTGCGCGCCTGCGTGGACGGAGCGCTCGATCAGCAGCAACCACGGTTCCTGGTTCGATCCGTCCGTGAAAGCGGGGGAGGAATTCAGCAAGGAGCGCAACCGCCTGCGGATGGAGACGCGGCCGCTGCCATGCTGCCACGGGCAGTACAAGGCGAAGATCCCCCAGCGTTTCGGCAAGACGCATCCCGAGTACTTCTACCTGAACCCGAAGGGCCAGCGCGAAATCTTCGACACCGAGGAGAAGCCATACTCCCGGAACGCCCACCTCTGCTACACCTCGGACGTGTGGGAGGAGATCTACAAGGACGCGCGGTCCTACTTCCGCGGCGAGGATCCGAAGGTGCGCGGCATGTTGGTGGGCAAGGCGCCGAAATACAAGAGCGAATGGGGCCGGCAGGCGTCGTGCGGGCTTTATTACGACATCATGCCGCATGACGGCATGCGGGAGTGCATGTGCCCCCGCTGCCAGGCGACGTTCGCCAAGGCGAAGGACAGGGCGAACTACGCCAATGAGACCGTGTGGGGCTGGACCGCCACCATCGCGCAGCGGCTCAAGGACGAGGGGCTGAAGGGATACGTGACGCAGATGGCGTACCATCCCTACAAGAACGTCCCCGACATCGCGTTGCCTGACAACGTGATCGTGACGGTGTGCAACAACGGGGGCTGGGTGCGCGGCGGCCGCGGCGAGGAGGACATCGCCCTGGTCAAGGCATGGGTCAACAAGGTGGGGAAGGTGAAGCTCTACAACAACACGGGCAAGTTCAGCTGCAACAACACGGACATCCCCAACGTTCCGTCCACGACTCCGTTCGCCACGGCGGCGTTCTACAACCGCGTGTCACCGTACATCCGCGGCGCGTATTTCTCCGGACCCGCCGACAGGTTCCTCTACACGGCGATGAACTACTACTGCTTTTCGCGCATCGCATGGTACGGGCAGGCGGACATACCGGCCATAATGGACGAACACTACCGACTGATGTACGGCGCGGCGGCCGAGCCGATGAAGGAATTCTTCGCCATCATCGAGCGCAAGTGGATGAAAGAGATCATCGGAAACGTCGTGGAGACGTCTCTTGGAACCGTACACATCACGCCGAGCGAGTTCCGCATCTGGACGGAGCTGTACACGGAGAAGACGATCGCGCCGATGGCTGCGCTGATCAAGAAGGCGGCGGCGGCCGTTCCGGCAGGTTCGCTTGAGGCACGCAGGGTGGCGCTCATCCGCCAGGAATACCTGGACGCGATGCTTTCGAGCACCAGAGCCTACAACGCCGGCCTTTCCGTCGAGGCGGAGAAGGTGAGGCGCTTGGCGAACCCGCCAAAGTCCGTTGTGGTCGGCTTCAGGCCGACGACGATCACGGTCGGCAAGGATGAGATCGATAAGCCGTTCAAGGCCGTCAAGTTCTCGGTTGATCTGAAGCCGGGTAAGTGGTACAGGATTTCATACTACGTGAAGGGCGAGGGCATCGCGCCGCATGCCAAGCGCGGCGGGGCGAATGCCGTCGTCTGGAGAAATGAAGCACTGGACAAGGGATCGGTCTATCCCAAGGTAGGGCTGGACGGCACGTTTGACTGGGTACACCAGTCCGGCGAGTTCCGCATCCCCAAGAACCTTCCGCACGAATTCAAGCCCGAGATTGACGTGCGGCTCTTCCACGCAACAGGAACAGCGCATTTTGCCGATCTGATCGTGGAGGAGATCAAAAAGTGAGAGTGGTTAGTGGCTAGTGGTTAGTTTAGAGTTTCCAGTTTAGAGTTTAGAGTTTGGAGTTTGGAGTTTAGAGTTGGGAGTTGAAAGGAGAGGAGAGATGAGGAAGATTATTGTTGCGGTTGCGGTGGCGTGTGCGCTGTGCGCGTATGCGGAGGAACGGACGGTCTCGACGGCGCAAGGGCTGTACGAGGCGCTTCAGGCGCTCAACTCCAAGACCGCGCCCGCCGAGCCGAACATCATCTACCTTGAACCCGGCAGCTACGACGTTAGCGCGTACAACATGGACTACTGGGATGGCGATGGGAAGCTTACGTCGCCGGGCCTTTCGCACATCTCTCTCGGCAACGTGACGGTCTCGGGCACGACTGAGAACCCTCGCGACACGGTGATCTACGGAAACCGCACCTTGGGCGTCATCCGCTGCTACAGTGGTTGCCTGAACAACCTGACCGTCTCGAACGGCTACCTCAACGTCGATAACACGTCCGGGGCTGGTGTAGGCTCCGGGGGCGCCGGCTGCATCCACAGCAACATGGTGGTGACCTGCTGCACGCTTGACGTCCCGAAGGGCAACGGTGGCGGAACTCTCGGCGGCACATGGTACGACAGCTTGATCATCAGCAATTGCGCGCGGCGGACGAACGGCGGCGGTGTGCGCGCCGGCACGCTGTACAACTGCACCATCATCAGCAACTACGCGGCTTCCTCTGGCGGCGGATGCTACTACGGAACGACGCTTCACGATTGCCTGGTTGCCGGGAACAGGGCCGGGAGCAACGGCGGTGGCGTGGGCGGCACGGATTCGGAAGCCGGCAGGTGCTACATCTATGGCGGGCTGATCACCGGCAACTATGCGGGGAAGAACGGCGGCGGCGCGAACGGCTGCAACTTCTATGGCGGGACGGTTGTGAGCAACAACGCCGCTGGAGGGAACTATGCCGGCGGCGTGTATGCGTACGGCCGCAACTTCGCGTCGAATACCGTGGTTTGCTGCAACTCGTCCATCTATGCGGGAGGGACGTATGGCGGCACATGGATCGGATGCAACATCATCAGCAACGAATGTACCCTTAACGGGGCGGCGGCGTGCTACGGCGTGTTCACGAACTGCCTGATCGCGGGCAACGTGGCGGTCGGCGATGGCGGCGGCGGCTACGCCAGCACGAACATCGACTGCGTGGTCTCCAACAACGTGGCTGGCCGGAATGGTGGCGGCACGTATCTCGGCTTAAGCGTGAGCAGCCTCTACGTCGGCAACAGTGCAGCAAGCCTCGGCGGAGGTGCCTACTCCGGTGTCCGAACGGGTTGCCTGTTTGTCGGCAACGATGCGACAAGTGGCGGCGGCGTGTATAGCGGCGCGTACGTGGACTGCGTAATCTCGAACAACGCCGCGCGCGGCTACGGCGGCGGAGGATCCTCCGGTGCCTACACGAACTGCCTGATCGCGTGCAATATGATTACGGGCCATATGGACAAGGTGTACGGCGGCGGTCTTTATTCCGGTACGGCATCTCGGTGTGTGATCAGCAACAACGTCCTGGATGCGTTCAGCACGTCCTCCAACGGTCAGTCCTATGGCGCGGGGGCGGAGAGTGCGCAGATATTCGATTCTGTGGTGATCCACAACCTGAACAGGAGCAGCGTATCCAACGTCTATGGCGGAGGTCTGTACAGCGGCTCCGCCTCCAACACGCTCATCTGCGGCAACGCCGTGTACTGCACGAATGGGGCGACGCGCGTGGGCGGCGGCACCGCAAGTGCCGATCTTCGCGACTGCAGGGTGATCAACAACTACCTGAACAGCGACAACGGCTGCGGCGTGAACGGCGGCAACATCTACAACTGCGTGGTCAGCAACAACTGCGGGAATTCCGCCGCCGGCTATTGCGTGCGGCAGGTGAAATGGCTCGAGAACTGCGAGGTGGTAGGAAGGGTGAACGTGTACAACGGCCCGGCGGTGAACTGCCGGTTCGTGAACTTCACCAACGGCGTCAATTGGGCCGAGGGCGAGAACGTCATCACGAACGGATACATTGCGGGAGGGGGATCGTCCTCGTATCTGTTCAACTACGGGCTTTGGGCGACGAACTGCCTGTTCGCGAACAACCGGTATCCTTCGGCGACGCTGTTCAGGGGCGGCATCGCCGGCCACCCGTCGCGCCTCGTGAACTGCACGATTGCGGACAACGTTTACGCGAAGACGTACATTACCGCCAGCACGGAAGGCGAGACAGAGGCGATCAACTGCATCTTTGAGGGGAACAAGACCTCAAAGGGCGCCGACAACAACCTGATGTACGACGAGACGGCCAACAAGATCCATCTCTACAACTGCCTGATTGGGCCGGGGCGGCAGACCAAAGCGGATCCCACGCACGAGGAGAATACGGTGGCAAGCGCCAATGCCGGGTTCGTGGGCGGGAACGGAGCGGGACGGTACGAGCCCGGGTTCTCTTCGCCGGCGCGCGGGGCGGGCGTCGTTCAGGACTGGATGGCGGACGCGACCGACGCACGCGGGGACGCGGCGTTTCCGCGCCTCAGGGATGGCGTGGTGGATATCGGCTGCTACCAGGGGTGGCTCGATCCAAACGTGCTGTACGTCGATCCGAACGCCGGGGACGATTCGCTGGCCGGCCTGTCGGCGGCATCCGCAAAGCGGACGATCGACAGCGCGTATGCGAGCGTCTCGAACAACAACTGCACGATCATCCTTCTGCCGGGGGTCCATCCGTCGCCTTCAGGCGACTATTCGCGGAAGGGCAGCGCGCCGGCGCACCGTGTCCTGTTCAAGTCCTTGGACGGCCCGGAGCAGACGGTCATCGACGGCAACGACGAACGCTGCCTCACGGGGTGCATGGATGCGTTCACGACCATCGAGGGCTGCACCCTCCGGCGCTTCGCCTGCGCGAACGTCAACTGGCAGACGTTCTGGGGGCTGGAGTTCACGAACTGCGTGTTCTCGGGCGATTTCCGCCGAGCCTCGAGCGACTGCAGACGGCTGTTCCTGCATTGCGTGTTCCGCAACTGCCGGGGTGACATCAACCTGACGTACGGGACGGACTATGACGATTCGTCGGGGTACTACGGCAACGGAACCGAGTGCTTCTACGGTTGCGTCGCGTTCGATTCCGTCTTCCGCGTCACGTCTTCCGGCAATCCGCACCGGTTCGACGGCTGTTCGTATTTCGAGAACTGCTTCCTGCAGCTGGGCGGGGTGACGCGGCTGTCAGATTCTGTCGGCGCGCCGCACTACAATGTGCTGGGGAACCGGCAGCGCTTTGTCGATACCACGCTTGTGGTGGGGAGCGCGACGGAGTGGACTTCTGGCGGCTTCGTCAATTGCCTTCTCGGCCTCGGCAACGTGGATCCGCTCCCCGCGCCGGCGAACGTGAACTCGTGCATCCTCACGAACGCCAACGCGGTGCTGGCGAACCTTGGCGGCGATTTGCGCCCGACAGAGCCGTCATGGCGCGCCTACGGCTACAACCGGGACCAGACGGATACCGACATCGCCCTCAGAACCTCTCTTCTCTCCGCGAGCGATCCCGGGCTTGCGAACGTCTCCGACCGGACGACATACGCGGCCTATAGCGAGTGGGCGACATCTGTGAAGACTGCGGACGGACGGAAGCGGGCCGGGGTTGCGGCCGTGGCTGCCGCGCCGAACGCGTGGATGTCGTTCGCGCTCGATTCGCCGACGCTCCTCGACGAGGGCATCTCCGAAGACGACTTGCGCATCGAATCGTTCGAGACCTCGCAATCTGGGGACGGCACGGCGCTCATGGTGCTGGGCGTGAAGGACGCGGCGATCGGGGATGATGCGATGCTGGCGAACCTGAAGAAGCTGTTTCAGGTGGAAGGCGCGAGCACGCTTTCCGACGAAGCGTTCTCCACGGACAACGTGAGCGTGGAGTTTGACGAGCCGAGGAATGGCGGAATTGCGGTGCAGGCTACGCCAAAGACCGCGTCGAGTTCCTTCTTCTTCCGTCTGAAGAAGAACCGGTAGTGACATCTTGAACAGGAGATTTGGCATGAAGAAGATGCTGGCGGTTTTGGCGGCGCTGTTGACGTGTGGCGCGTCGGCGGCTCCGGTTGCCTTGAAGAATGCGGGGTTCGATGCGGTTGACAAAGCCGCCCGGCAGCCCGTTGGCTGGAGCCGGCATGAGAACTGGCGCGGCGCGCGCGTGGGGATGAACGGATCGGGCGGGTTCGAGTTCTCCTGCACCAGCGAGGTGAAGAATCCGATAGGGCCGGGACAGGATGTGGTCCTGAAAGCGGGCCGGCGCTACCGGTTCTCGGCCACCGTGCGCACCGAAGGCATCAAGACGGTGCGGAAAAGCCCGTACAAGGGCATCACGGTGGGCCTGTCCGCTTTTGACGCAAGCGGGAAGCGGATCTGGATGCAGGCGGCGCGCCCGTGCGCCGTCGGCACGAAAGACTGGTCGGTGGTGGAATGCGCCACGCCCAAGATGCCGGCTGGCACGGTGAAGGGGCGCATCGCGCTCAGGGCGGTCGAGGTGGTGGACGGCCGCGCCTGCGTGGACAGCGTGTATCTCGAGGAGATCGACGGGAAGGCGATAGACGGCGTGTACTCGTCCGCCTACCGTGACGAGGCGATGGACGGGCCGGTGAAGTTCATGGCTTCGCTGAACCTCGACTCCGAGATTCCCGTCGGCGACTATTCGTGTTCCTTTTCCTGCCGCGCCGGCGGCGGGATTCTGACGGAGAAAGGCGCGATCGACGGGAGTGGGGCGGCGACGGCGATGCTCGACGTCTCGCGCATGGATCGGGGGACGAACGACGTGAGGTTCGCGCTGTTCCGGCGCGGGACCCTGGTCGAAGAGGCGACTCTGCGCTTCGTGCGCCTCTCCGCGCCGCCGACCCGGCGCGTGTGGGTGGACTCGCACTTCCGCACAATCGTGGACGGCAAGCCGTTCTTCCCGATCGGGATGTACATGCGGCAGCTGGATCCGTCTAAGCTGGACACATACGCCGAAGGGCCCTTCAACTGCCTCTGCATCGAGAAGGATCCCAATCCGCCCCTCAAGGATCTCGACAGCTGCCATTCGAAGGGGCTGAAGGTGATCTGCAACCTGCGCGCAGGCATCGACGACGCCGACGGCGGCGAGAAATGGGTCGCCGAGAACATCCGCCTCTACAGGGACCATCCGGCCGTCCTTGCGTGGTACATCTGCGACGAACTGCCGCTCGCGTACGTGCCGCGCCTCCGCACCCGCCGATCCTGGGCGGAGGCGCTGGATCCGGACCATCCTACCTGGACGGCGCTCAACAAGCCGGAGCTTGTGCGCTACTACATGGGCACGTTCGACGTGCTCGGCCTGGACCGATACCCGATTCCGAAGCAGCCGACGGAGTTCATCATCAAGACGGTCCGCGACGGCGCCGAAAGCACGTGCGGAATCCGTTCGGCGTGGCAGATTCCGCAGGCGTTTGCGTGGGGATGGCTCAGGCGGCGCGAGACGAAGGGGATGCGCGCGCCCACGCGGAAGGAGATGGCGAGCATGTCGTGGCAGTGGTTGGCCGGCGGAGCGAACGGCCTCCTGTACTATTCCTTCTCGCAAATCTGCGACAGGCACGAGCTGCCGGACGATGCGTTCGAGCCGGCGTGGGAGCGCACGAAGTCCATGGCGGCCGAGATCCGCCGCTACGAGGACGTGTTCCTCTCGACGGAGCGTCCGCTCGCGTTTTCCGGCGCCACGGAGAGTGTCGCCGTGAGGACATGGCGTCACGGGGGCCGGAACTACCTCCTCGCCGTGAACTGCACCACCAGTCCGCAGAAGGCCACGATCCGTCTCGCCGCGCCGCTCGGGAAGGGCGTGGTGGCGGATCTCGGCGAGATGCCGGCCATCGACGGGAACTCCGTCAGCTTTGATTTCGGTCCCTTGGACTACGCGATGATCCATGATTGAGGTGCGTACACTACTGCTTCGTTTTGGAAGTTTAGAGTGGGCGTGACATTGTGGCACGGTGGCACAGTGTCACATGTATATTGACGAACTAAGTTTATTTTGCTTATACTTTTGTCATTTTCAGTTTTGGCACGGATGTTGCTTTCTAATGGGCATAGACGAAAAGGAGCGAATGTGACACATGTCACGGACGTTCCGGAAGGAGAAAAAAGTTATGGCAAAAGTTTTAGGAATTGACTTAGGAACCACCAACAGCTGCATGGCTGTGATGGAAGGCGGCGAACCTGTCGTCATCCCGAATGCGGAAGGTGCGCGCACCACGCCGTCGATCGTGGCGTTCACGAAGACGGGTGAGGAGCTTGTGGGCCAGGCGGCGAAGCGTCAGGCCGTGACGAACCCGAAATCCACGATCTATTCGATCAAGCGGTTCATGGGGCGCCGGTACGACGAGATGAGCGAGGAGATCAAGATGGTCCCCTACGAGGTGTGCGCCGCGAAGAACGGCGATGCCGCCGTGAAGGTGGAAGGGCGCGAGTATTCCGCGCAGGAGATCTCCGCAAAGATCCTTTCGAAGCTGAAAAGGGATGCGGAGGCGTTCCTCGGCGAAAAGATTACGCAGGCGGTCATCACCGTGCCGGCGTACTTCAACGACTCGCAGCGTCAGGCGACGAAGGACGCGGGCGCGATTGCGGGTCTCGAGGTGCTGCGTATTGTGAACGAGCCGACGGCGGCATCGCTTGCGTACGGTCTCGACAAGAAGAAGAACGAGAAGATCGCGGTGTACGACTTCGGCGGTGGCACGTTCGATATTTCCGTGCTGGATATCGGCGATGGCGTTTTCGAGGTGAAGGCGACGAACGGCGATACGCACTTGGGCGGTGACGATCTCGACCAGGCGATCATGAAGTGGATGATCGACAGCTTCAAGGCCGAACAGGGCATTGACATCTCCACCGACATGATGGCGCGCCAGCGTCTGAAAGAAGCGGCCGAGAACGCGAAGTGCGCGCTCTCCTCGGCGACGACTTTTGACATCTCGCTGCCGTTCATCACGGCGGACGCGACGGGTCCGAAGCACCTGCAGATGACGCTTACGAAGGCGAAGCTGGAGCAGCTCACCGACGAACTGGTGGAGCGCACCACGAGTCCGTGCCGCAAGTGCATGGACGACGCGGGGCTCTCGACGGTTGATGAGGTGGTGCTCGTCGGCGGCCAGACGCGCATGCCGCGCATCCAGGAGCAGGCGAAGAAGCTCTTCGGCAAGGAGCCGCACAAGGGCGTGAACCCGGATGAGGTGGTGGCCATCGGCGCGGCCATTCAGGGCGCGATCCTGAAGGGCGAGGTGAAGGACGTGCTTCTCTTGGACGTCACGCCGCTCACGCTCGGCATCGAGACGCTCGGTGGCGTGCTGACGCCGCTTATCGAGCGCAACACCACGATCCCCACGAAGAAGTCGCAGGTGTTCTCCACGGCGGCGGACAACCAGCCGGCGGTGACGATCGCGATCTTCCAGGGCGACCGCAAGATGGCGCGCGACAACAAGTCGCTCGGCAACTTCAACCTGGACGGCATTCCGCCGGCGCCGCGCGGTGTCCCGCAGATCGAGGTGACGTTCGACATCGACGCCAACGGCATCCTCAACGTCTCGGCGAAGGATCTCGGCACCAAGAAGGAGCAGAAGATCACGATCACCGCGGCGGGCGGTCTCTCCAAGGAGGAGATCGAGAAGATGCGCAAGGATGCGGAGATGCACGCCGCCGAGGACGAGAAGCGCCACGAGGAGGTCGAGGCCCGCAACAAGGCCGACGGTCTCGCGTTCCAGGTGGAGAAGACGCTGAAGGACTCGGGCGACAAGATCGCCGCCGACAAGAAGGCGCCGGTCGAGGCCGCGCTCAAGGATCTTCAGGAAGCCCTCAAGAACGCCTCCACGCCGATCGAGACGATCAAGGCGAAGCAGGAGGCGCTCATGAAGGCGATGGAGCCGGTTGCGCAGGAGATGTACGCTTCCGCGCAGCAGCAGGCCGGTGCCGGCACGCCGCCGCCGGGCGCGGGTACGCCGCCGCCCGGAAACGGGGCTGAAGCCCCACGCTCCGATAACGGCGGTAAGAAGGGCGGCGACGACGTGGTCGATGCCGATTTCACGATGAAGTGATGTGACAGATGATAGATGACAGATGACAGATGATAGTGAGATAACCGAAATGAGCATGCACAGAAGTTAACAGCAGACGTGAAGCGAAAAAGAGGAGCAATCTATCCTCTATCAGTTATCATCTAACTATCCTCTATCAGTTATCAGTTATCATCTAATAACAAATCACTAACAACTAACAAGAAAGGAAACACAACAAATGAAAATCAGACCTCTGGGCGACCGCGTTCTGGTCGAACCCATCGAAGAGAAGGATCAGACGGTCGGCGGGATCATCATCCCCGACTCCGCGAAGGAGAAGCCCATGCAGGGCAAGGTCATCGCCGTCGGCAAGAAGACGGACAAGGACGGCAAGGAGATTGCGTTCGACGTCAAGGCGGGCGACACCGTCCTGCTGCCGAAGTACGGCGGCACGGAAGTGAAGATCAACGACAAGAAGCTGCAGCTCGTCCGCGAAGAGGACCTGCTCGGCGTGGTGGAGAAGTAAACAACGGACGGGGGAGTCCAGACTCCCCCGAACCCCTACAAGAAGAAAGGTTATTCTATTATGGCAAAGCAGATCAAGTTCGACGCGGATGCGCGTCAGAAGATTCTCGCCGGCGTTGAGAAGCTCAGCGCGGCGGTCACGAGCACGCTCGGCCCCTCCGGCCGCAATGTGATCCTCGACAAGAAGTTTGGCTCCCCGCAGATCACCAAGGACGGCGTGACCGTCGCCAAGGAGATCGAGCTCGCCGATCCCTTCGAGAACATGGGCGCGCAGATGGTGAAGGAAGTCGCCTCCAAGACGAACGACGTCGCGGGCGACGGCACCACCACGGCGACGCTCCTCGCGGAGTCGGTCTATCGTGAAGGTCTCAAGAACCTCACCGCCGGCGCGAACGCCCCGGCCCTCAAGAGCGGCATCGACAAGGCCACGGCGGCGGTCGTTGACGCCATCGCCAAGCAGGCCAAGAAGGTGAAGAGCACCGAAGAGATCGCGCAGGTCGCCACGCTGTCCGCGAACGGCGAGACCGAGATCGGCGCCATCATCTCCGAGGCGATGGATAAGGTCGGCAAGGACGGCACGATCACGGTCGAAGAGGCCAAGACGCTCGAGACCACGTTGGACGTCGTGGAGGGCATGCAGTTCGACAAGGGCTACCTCTCGCCGTACTTCGTGACCGATCCGGAAGAGATGGAGTGCGTGCTCGAGAATCCGTACCTGCTCCTCTTCGAGAAGAAGATCTCCAACCTCCAGGAGCTCCTGCCGGTCCTTCAGGCCGTCGCCAAGAGCGGCCGTCCGCTGATGATCGTGGCGGAGGACGTCGAGGGCGAGGCGCTTGCGACGCTCGTCGTCAACAAGCTGCGCGGCTCCTTCCAGGTGTGCGCCGTCAAGGCGCCGGGCTTCGGCGACCGCCGGAAGGCCATCCTGCAGGATATCGCGGTGCTCACGGGCGGACAGCTCATCTCCGAGGATCTCGGCGTGAAGCTTGAGAACGTCGGCCTTGAGATGCTCGGCCGCGCCAAGAAGGTTGTCGTGGACAAGGACAACACCACGATCGTCGAGGGTCTCGGCAAGGGCGCCGACATCAAGGCGCGCGTCGATCAGATCAAGAAGCAGATCGAGGAGACGACGAGCGACTACGACCGCGAGAAGCTCCAGGAGCGTCTGGCGAAGCTCTCCGGCGGCGTGGCGATCATCAAGGTCGGCGCGGCGACGGAAGCGGCGATGAAGGAGAAGAAGGATCGCGTGGACGACGCGCTGCACGCCACCCGTGCGGCCGTCGAGGAAGGCATCGTCGCCGGTGGCGGCGTCGCGTACCTCCGCTGCCAGAAGGCCATCGAAGCCCTCAAGCTCGAGGGTGACGAGAAGGTCGGCGCGGACATCATCTCCCGTGCGATCGAGGCTCCGCTCCGCAAGCTCGTCGCGAACGCCGGCCAGGAGGCCGCGCTCGTGATCGCGAACGTGAAGAAGGCGTCCGGCACGAACGGCTACAACGTCCGCACCGGCGAATACGCCGACCTCTTCAAGTGCGGCGTGGTGGATCCCGCCAAGGTGGTGCGCTGCGCGCTGCAGAACGCCGCTTCCATCGCGGGTCTGCTCCTCACGACCGACTGCATGGTCACCGACATTCCCGAGAAGAAGGAGTGCAGCTGCGGCGGCCAGGGCGGCCAGCCCGGCATGGACGGCATGATGTAATGCCGAAAACTTCGCGCGGCCTGTTCCGCGCAAGCCAAAGAGGCGCCCGGGTCTTCATCCTCCCGGGCGTCTTTTTTTGCGCAAGCGCTCAAATCGCTTGACAAGGAAAAAGCCGATTTGATATGGTTCGCGGCAGTTTCATTTAAGGAGAACTGTCGCAATGAACCTGAACTGTGATTTCTGGCCGGGGCTTCCGAGATGTCTCGTATTCGGCATGGTTGCTGTTGCGTTGTTTCAGGAGACGTGTCTCGCGGATGTCCAACGCATTTTCCGTCCACCGTCCTACACGCGCGGGAATGCAGGGCTTACGGTG
>CACZCD010000085.1 GCA_902779565.1 uncultured bacterium
TGACGAGCGGGATCATTTCACGCGCCTGCTCGAGACGAGCGCATACGGCGCGATAGGAGCGGTGTATGTTAAGGCTTGATTTCTCACGCGCCGATCTGAATCTGCCGGCGATGCGGGAACGTACGCGCCGAGCCTCCCTGTCGGGCGGTCAGGAGTGAATACGTTTTTGTTTTGTCATCTGCGAAAGAGCGCAACCTCACCTCGTTTTTCGATCGCCTGAAGACGGTTTCAATCTGAACAACGAATGAAAGATTTCTTACACAGGATACATGCGAGAGTTGGCGACCTTTGGTGGTACACCGCGCTTCTGTTTGTTGCGCAGAGGTTTGGCGATGCGATCAACATGTTCGTGGGCATGTGGCTTGTGCCGCGCTACGTTCCGCAGGAAGAGCTGGGCGCAGTCCTTCCGCTTACGCAGTTTGTCGGGTTCTTTTCGTTGCCTCTTTCGATCGTGACAATTCCGTTCATGAAGTTTATCACTGTTTTCATTGACCGAGGCGAGGATGGGAAGGCCAAGGCGTTCATACGCGACGTGTTTGTGGCGGTTGCCGTGTTGGCCGTGCTGACAGTCCCAATGGCTTATTTCCTAATGCCAATGATTTTCTCGCGTATGCATGTAGAATGTGGGAGCCTTGGATTTCTCGTTATTGCGGTTGCCGTGATAGGAACGACGTCCTCGATTTTCGGTTACGCCATTCAGGGCTTTCGAATGTATTCGGTGACGATCTGGATACAGGTGATCCAGGCACCATTGAGATTGGTGATGATGCTTGTGTCGATGCCGTTCCGTGCGCTTTCCGGATACATGGTCGGACAGACGGCAGGGCCAATCGTACAGATATCAGCCGCCTTGATTGCGTTTCGTCGTCGGTTCGGGCAAAAGGTGAACCCACAGCCATATTGGAACGAATATAGGGAAAACATCATCCGTTATACGCTGCCGTTTGCGATTTGGAGTATCGCAGGAACGATAACCGGCTCGTTAGATTCGCTTGTGATCCGTCATCGGCTCCCGGAGTTCGAGTCGGCCGGCTACTACATGCTCACGCGCTTTACCGACATGGCTGGCTATCTTGGTCTTGCGGCTGCTGGTTTTTTGTTCCCGATGGTTGCTTCGCGCAAGGCAACAGACAAAGACGCTCAAAAGATACTGTGGCAGTCAGTGGCATGCGCTGTGATCGGAGGCGGCGCAGTGGTGATGCTACTGACTCTGTTTGGAGGTTGGCTATTGGGGCTTGTGCCGGAATGGCGTGTCTATGTGTCCATGACGCATCTGTTTCCGCTGATTGGCGCGATGACGGTTTGTTCGACTGCTACGGGGTGTTTCATCACTTATGAGACCGCGCAAGGTCGATTCCGGTTCATGTGGTATGTGATTCCTATCTATGCACTCAGATCGGTTTTCCTCTATTCCGTAACGGGGTACACATTTTTCGATGGGAAAGTGGCACCGCCTATTCTTGAGGCTGTCGCAGCATGGCAGCCTTGCCGGTTGAGTTTCGCTGTTTCTGTCCTGTTGGTTGGCCAATTGATGGTCACGCTGGGCTTGCTTGTGGATGTGCTCATGCGTGGTAGAAAAGCGCAAAGAGGGATTTAAAACGAATTGCTGTCCAAATGAAGAAAAAGTCCTATCCTGATGTTAGTGTCGTATGTTTGACTTGGAATCGTAAACGGTTCCTTGAGCTTGGGCTGCCGTCATTGTTTGCGAGTTTGTCACATGAGCTTTCACATGAAATCATTTTCATGGATAATGCTTCATCAGATGGAACGGTAGATGAATTGAGACGGTATGCGGACAATCCGGAAGTGACGATAATCGAGAACGGAAATAACCTTCGGTACAAAGGGTTCAATCGGCTTTTTGGCATGGCAAGGGGCCGTGTAATTATTGAAGTTGATGACGACGTCATTGAGTTCCCGGAAGATTTCGATAGGATCGCAGTGGAGTATTTGTCTGCATTCCCTGATTATGGTTACCTTGCATTTGATACTGTTCGGAATGAGTTGACGGATGGAAATCGCGGAACATTCAGGTCGGTGGACGAACGTGGCGAAAGGGCCGTGGAGGAAGGCGAGGCTCGCGGATATCTTGCAGCATTTAGGAGAAGAGACTATCGCCTGATCAGACCCTTTACTTTTTTCTTTCCGTTTTCAATTCGCCATCCGCAAGATTGGGTCGTGTCAGGGCTGATTCGTAGGATTCTTTTCAAGCGCATGGGGGTTATCAGAGGAATACGATGTCTTCATGCCTGCGGCCCCTTGTACGCAAAGAAATTTGGCCGAACAGAACTTGACCTAAAGAATCTTGAGTTGGAACGGGCGGCGGATCTCGTCGAGGCCTATCGCAAGCGGCTCGAACGGAACGATATCATCAATCAATAGATTCCTCCATGAAGACAGCCTTTGCATACGCGACGGACGAGAACTACGTGAAGCTCACGGCAGTTTCGCTCTATTCGCTTTTGCATGTCAATCCTGGCGCTACCGTTATCATCCTTGCGGATGGTATATTAGACGCATCGGTTGATTTGTTCAAACGCATTGCCGCCCGCACTGGTGGCACGCTTCGCTTTCTGGATGCCGCTGCTGCGATCAAACGCGTCAAAGGCACGGGCGCGGGCGGCTACGTCTCTTTCTCTGCCTATTCGCGTCTATTTCTCCCGGATCTTGTCGGCGACGAATTCGACCGTATCGTGTACCTTGACGGAGACACACTTGTGGTTTCATCGCTTCAGCCGCTTTGTGAACTTGATCTGGCTGAGAAGCCGTTCGCCATCGGTTACGATTGCCTCTGCAACAAGTACAAGAAGATGATAGACCTGACGCCAAACGCTCCGTACTTCAATTCTGGCGTATTGGTGATGGATGTCGCGGAATGGCGTCGGCGGAGATGCACCGAGCGGATATTTGAATACATGGAGAACATACGCCACGACTTCATGTTCGGCGACCAGGACTACTTTTCGCTCGTCCTCGCAGGTGATGCCGCCATCCTGCCGCCCGAATACAATTTTCTTACACACTTCCAGATGTTCAAGAGCAGAAATGCAGTCTTGCGTGCGACAGGCATCCCTGCCTGTGCATGGTATGGTGAGGAACAATATGCCGCCGCGCAGCGGCAACCGGCAATCCATCATTTTCTTGGGAACACGCTTGGTCGCCCTTGGTACAGGGATTCGCTCAATCCGCTGCGCGAGACCTATCGTCGTTTCGCCGCCGAAGCCGGCGTGCCGGAAGTCGCGGAGCAGTCGCGCCCCGTTGAGATGGGCTATCGGTTGCAGCACCTCTGCTGGCGCTTGCTTCCGCAGCCGTTGTTCGCGCCTGTCGCTCGCGCGATGTATGAGTACTACTTCCATTCCCGCTATGGGGTTTAGATCGCGTGTTGGAGGTTGTGTATTGGGGCATGCCTACCAAACGCTAACGGCTTTTGGTATAATTCGCGGCAAAAACAAATGGAGGAGAAGAGTATGGTTTCGGATCAGATCAAAAAAGGCAAGGAACGCGCACCCCACCGGTCGCTGCTGTTCGCGACCGGCCTGAAGCGGACGGATATGCGCAAGCCGTTCATCGGCATCTGCAACTCCTACGAGAGTTTCGTGCCGGGGCATTGCCACCTGAACAAGGTGGGTGAGTTTCTCAAGAAGTGCGTGATTGAGGCGGGCGGCGTGCCGATGGAGTTCAACACCATCGCCGTATGCGACGGCATCGCGATGGCGCATCAGGGCATGAAGTACTCCCTGCCGAGCCGCGAGCTGATCGCCGACAGCGTGGAGTCCATCGCCCGCGCACACTGCTTCGATGCGATGATCTGCGTGCCGAACTGCGACAAGATCGTTCCCGGCATGCTCCTCGGCGCGCTCCGCGTGAACATCCCCACGATCTTCGCCTCGGGCGGACCGATGGCGCCTGGACACCATCCGCTCACCGGCAAGGACTCGGATCTCAATACCGTGTTTGAGGGCGTGGGCGCGGAGAACGCCGGTAAGATCTCGGCACGGGACCTTGAGAAGATCGAGGAGACGTCCTGCCCCGGCTGCGGTTCCTGCTCCGGCATGTTCACGGCGAACTCCATGAACTGTCTCTACGAGGCGCTCGGCCTCGCGCTTCCCGGCAACGGCACGATCCTTGCCGTCGATCCCAAGCGCATGGAGTTGTACCGCGCAGCGGCGAAGCGCATCGTGCAGATGGCGAAGAAGGGCGGTCCGACGCCCCGCGAACTCGTCACGGCGAAATCCCTCGACAACGCGCTGACGCTCGACATGGCGATGGGCGGCTCCACGAACACCGTGCTGCATACGCTCGCCATCGCGCGCGAGGCGGGCGTCGATTTCACGCTTGAGCGCATGAACGAGCTTTCCGCCCGCACGCCGTACATCTGCAAGTTGGCGCCGAGCGGACACTACCACGTCTCCGATCTCGATCGCGCCGGCGGCATCATGGCGATCCTGAAACGTCTGCCGCAGAAGCTGTTGCACCTCGGCTGCCCAACCGTGAGCGGCAAGACGCTCGGCGCGCAGATCAAAGCGGCGAAGATCAAGGACGACGACGTGATCCGCACGCTTGGCAACGCCTATTCGCAGGATGGCGGACTGGCGGTGCTGTGGGGCAACCTCGCCACCCGCGGCGCCGTGGTCAAGAAGGGCGGCGTGGCGCCATCCATGATGAACTTCACCGGTAAGGCCATTTGCTTTGATTCGCAGGAAGAGGCCTGTGCCGGCATTCTCGGCGGCAAGGTGAAGCCGGGACACGTGGTCGTGATTCGCTACGAAGGGCCGAAGGGTGGTCCGGGCATGCAGGAAATGCTCGCGCCCACGAGCTACATCATCGGCGCGGGGCTGGGAGAATCCGTGGCGCTCATCACTGACGGACGTTTCTCTGGTGCGACGCATGGCGCCTGCGTGGGACATGTCTCGCCAGAAGCGGCGGAGGGAGGTCTCATCGGTCTCTTGAAGAACGGCGATGAGATCACCATCGACATCCCGAACCGCGTCATCCGCGCGAAGCTCACGAAGGCCGAGATCGCTGCCCGCGCGAAGAAAGCGAAAAAGTGGTCGCCCCGCATCAAGGGCGGCTGGCTTGAGCGCTACGCGCGCTTCGTCGGCAACGCCTCCACCGGCGCGTCGCTCAAGGGCTGACACGCGGCCGCTGGACAGTCAACGGCGTGACGGCTTTGTGACGGTGCGCAGGATCTCCATCTCCACATATTCCGGCGGCGGCTGCGAGGAGACGAGCCGTTCGCGGAGCGCCATCATGCGGTAGCGCCCCAGTCGGAGTTCCGTCATCGTGAACGCGGCAGCGGCTGCGGCATCCTTGCGGGCCTTGAAACCGCCGTCTCCGCCGCCGGCCTTCGCCACGATCAGACTTCGGAACCAGCGTTCCACCACGGTGGAGATCATGATCGGCCATCCCGTATCCCCCTGGAAGCACCGGAGCGTCTCGATCACGCGGGCGGCGTTCCGCGAGGCGAGCGCGTCGGTGAGCGCCCAGATCTCCGTTTCGTCGCCGCCGGCGGAGGTGATGGCGGCAACATCCTCGGGCTTCACCTCATGGACGTCCTCGCCGAGATAGGTACGCATCTTCGCGAGTTCCGACGTGATCGTGCGCGTATCGGGACCGACCTTTGCGACGAATGCGCGATCAGCCCCGGGCGCGAACGTCAGATGCTCCGCCGCGGCGAGCGTCGGAAGCCGCGCCAGCGCCGCCGCCGCACGGTCCTTGGACCGTTCCGGCACGGAGCAGTCTTTCATTTCCGCAATCGGCTTCATCCGCTTGGCGAAGATGGATGTGGAGAGGAGCGTCGTCGCCGTGATTACGAGGAACTGATTTTCGGGGAGGGGATTCGCCGTGAGCGTGTCGGCGAAACATTCAAGCGCCTCCTTCACCTCGTCTGAAATCCGTCCGCCGCGTCCGCCGCCAGGGAAGAACGAGACCTCCTTCCACCAAGTCAGCTTCACGGGATCGAGGAAGGGGGGCGTCTGCACGGACGCGAGGCACGCGCGGATGGACGCGAGCTGTCCCTCGGCGTTCGAAGCGGCGCCGGCGACAACCTCCACGGCGCTGGCGCGGTAGTCCTCGGGGACATGCGCTTCGATCGCGTGTTTCGCTTCGGTCTCCGCCGCGTAGTCGTCGTCTCCCACGACGAGCAAAATGTTTTTTGACTCCTTTGCCATAGATAGGCCAGTATTATATCACGGACTGCCGGCAATTGGAAACGAGCCGCTTGAAAAAGTAAATGAAGGGGCTTTCCGGGTATGGTATAATTATCGGCCATGAAAGCTACAGTATTGATGTGCACGCTGCTGACGGCGGCGGTGTGCGTTGGCGCGCCGGTGCCGAAGATCATTTTCGACACCGACATGGTGGAGGATTTCGACGACGTGGGGGCGCTTGCGACGCTCCATGCGTTTGCGGACGAAGGCAAATGCGAGATTCTCGCAATGGCCACCTGCACGCGCGGCAACTCGTCCGTCGCCGCCGTCGAGATCATCAATCACTTCTACGGGCGGCCGGAGATCCCCGTCGGCTGCACGAAGGAGATTGGCGTGATTGGGACGCCAAGCGGCAAAATGGCGGGACACGAGAAGTACCTCCGCCTTGCGAAGGATTATCCCGAATGGGTGAAGCATGCGAATTCGGACGATGCCCCGGATGCGAACGTCATCTACCGCAAGGCGCTCGCCGCCGCGCCGGACAGGAGCGTGACGTTCGTCTCGGTGGGGTTCACCACGAACATGCGGCGTCTCCTCGAAACGAAGCCGGATGCGATTTCGCCGCTCGACGGACGGAATCTCGTGGCGAAGAAGGTCGTGAGGTGGTTCGCGATGGCGTGCCGGTATCCGTCCGGGAAGGAGTACAACGCGAAGAACGACGCGGCGTCATCGAAGATCGCCTTCGAGCGTTGGCCCACGCCGATCGTGTTCTCGGACTACAACCTTGGCGTGGACATCTATTCCGGTCGCACCGTTGCGGAGCGCGAATACGGCTACCGCAATCCGGTGAAGGACATCTTCGCCGGGGCGCTGCCGCCGCGCGCGGCATGCCGCGACGGGAAGAAGGGCGGCTTCGGCGAGGGCGGCCGCGCGTCATGGGACGAGGTGACCGTGTTCGCGGCGGTGAGGGGGATCGGGAACTACTTCAACACCGAGAAGGGCACGTACAGGATGATTGGCGAGGAAGGGCAGGACGAGTGGGTGCCGGATGAGAAAAGCAAACATCGCAGGCTCGTGGAATCGGCGGGCAAGCCGCGCTACAACTATCCAAAGTGGGAGATCGGGATGCTGGTGGATGAGCTGATTGCCCGTGAACCGCTTTGCCGCCGCACGGATGAGGCGTATCGGTTGCACAAGGCCGGGAAACCGCCGCAGGGTCGTACCGTGCAGGACGGACTGAAAACGCGCCCCATTGAGCGACTTGATCGCGGACTTATTGTCTCCCTCACGGCACGCGGTACCTATCTCTCCTGGCGGCTTTTAGATACGGACGCCCCCAACGCGGCGTTTGACGTTTGGCGGCGGAAGGACGGCAAGGTCGAGAAGCTGAACGCCGCCCCGATCGTGCAGACAACGGACTTCGACATTCCGGGCTGTTTCGATGCTGGTGCGGAGTACTCGGTGGACGGCCAGATGTTTGTGCCGGTGCGGGGTCGTATCGAGAATGGTCTTGTCTGCATCAAATTCCCGCTGGCCGACACCAACGCCACGATCGGCACGATCGGCCTTGGCGACCTTGACGGAGACGGCTCCTACGACTTCGTGGTGAAGACGCCCGCCGGCGGCAACGACCCGTGGGATCTCGTGTGGAAGCGCCGTGAGGGCACCTATCGGTTGGAGGCGTACGATGCGAAGGGCAAGTTCCTCTGGCGGAAGGAGATGGGGCAGAACCTCGAACTCGGCATCTGGTATTCGCCGTACATCGTGGCCGACCTCGATGGTGATGGCAAGGCGGAGGTCATCGCAAAGACCGCACCGCTGGAGCCGGACTACCGAAATCCGGATGGACGCGTGCAGAGCGGACCGGAATTTCTCTCCGTGCTCGACGGTCTGACGGGTTCCGAGATCTGCTCCACGCCCTGGATTCCGCGTGCGGCGCCAGACCATGTGGACGATTACAACCACTATGCGTCGCGCAACCAGATTGCCCTTGCCTATTTAGACGGCAAAACGCCGTGCGTGGTGGTCGAGCGCGGCACCTACGGCAGGATGATTGTGTCGGCCTATCGGATGAAGGACCGTCGGCTTGAGCCGGTGTGGACATTCAACAACGAATTTCTCCCGCGTCTCTACCGGGGGCAGGGCGACCACGCCTGCCTGTGCGATGATGTGGATGGCGACGGCTTCGACGAGGTGCTGATCGGTTCGCTCACGATCGACCATGACGGCACGCCCCTGTGGTGCAACGGGAGGGGGCATTCCGACGCCCACTATTTCGGTGACATCGATCCGTACCGCCCCGGCATGGAACTGTTCTTCGTCTATGAGACGCGTCAGCCGAAAGGCGGCGGACTCACCATGACCGATCCGGCGACCGGAAAGGACATCTGGATCCTGCCCACGCCCACGCGCCATGTTCACGGTTCGGGCATCTGCGCCGATATCGCGCCTGAATATCCCGGCCTCGAATGCTACGGGCAGGAGGTGGACCAGAGCGGCAACATCACCTCGGGCAAGACGCATCCGCAGAGCGACAACCGCTGGTTCTACACGGCGGCGGGCATGATGCTTTCGTCCTACACCAACTGCACCTACGGCTACGGGAACGGCGTGCGCAACGTCTTCTGGGATGCCGATCTCCAGCGGGAGGTCTTCAAGGGCCGGACGATCCGGGATCATGAGGGCGTAGCCTTGACGCCGCGCTGCGCCTCGCCGCTGCTGGTGGCGGACATCCTCGGCGACTGGCGCGAGGAGTTCCTTTCGGTGGAGACGGGTGCGTTCAAGCTTTGGATCACCGACATCCCCGCGATGGATCGGCGTGTCACGCTGATGCGCGACCGCCCGTACCGCAGCCGGATCACGATGGAGACGAGCGGCTATCCGCAGCAGCCGATCATGTCCTACATACCGAGCGCGGTTTCGCCGAACGTGTCGCTCCGTCTGCAGAACTATGCGCGGCAGGTGAGGATCGACATCACCGCGCCGCTTACGGCGCCGCTCACGGGTACACTCTCGTTGGATATGCCGTCTGGCTGGTCCGTCAAACTCCCGCAGGATCGAATTGATCTCAAGCCGGGCGAACTCTGGAACCGAGTGCTCACCATCCGTCGCCCGCCCTGTCCGACGGGACGTTTCGACCTGAAGGCGACGTTCGTGCGCGAGGGCGGTCTACCGCCGCTTGTCGTGCATCAGCCCGCCGTGCTGTGAAAGGAATCCGCCGATGAAGATCATTGCTGGTTTGGGCAATCCGGGGCGTGAATACGAATCGACGCCGCACTCGATCGGCTTCGAGGTGGCGGACGCCGTCGTGCGCGAAATGGGGGCGGCGTTCCGGCGTTCACCCGCGTTCAAGGGCGACCTCGCGGACGGGCGTTTCGCTGACGGCAAGGTGTTGGTCGTGAAACCGATGACCTTCATGAACCTTTCGGGCGACAGCGTGGCGCCAGTGGTGAAGTACCACAATGCGACGCCGGCGGATCTCGTGGTCGTCTCGGATGATATCGATCTCCCTGTCGGGCGCATCCGCATCCGCAAGGGCGGCAGCGCGGGCGGGCACAACGGACTCAAGTCCGTCATTGAACGTCTTGGCTCGCCCGATTTCGTACGGCTCCGGATCGGCGTAGGACGTGATCGCAAAGACCGCAGCGAAGTGGTTGGGCATGTCCTCGGAAAATTCGATCCCGACACGCGCGCGTTGATGACCGCCAAGGTCGTCCCGGCCGCCGTGAAGGCGCTCGTGCAGATTCTGGTGGAAGGCCCCGAAGCCGCCATGAATGCCTGGAACGGCCAGGATCTCGCCGCGGTTTGAATTTTTTGGTAATGTCGCAAAGTTGGGGATGATATCATGGGAATACAAACTCCCCCTCTAAGATAGAGGGGGTGGCCGTAGGCCGGGGGAGTATGACGGGTACGGGGATCATACCCCCTCGCCCCTCCGGGGCACTCCCCCTCTCTGAGGGGGAGAGTTTTATCTGCCATTCAAAACTTTGCGACATTACCAATTTTTTGTTGCGTGGAGATTTTGGGAAAATGATATAATAGCGCGCATGAAAAAGAAGGATGATGTTTCCGCCCGTCCGTTCAGCGACTGGTGTTCGCCTGAACAGGTGTTCATGACGCAGTATGCCGCGCTCGCGATCCGCCTCGACCGTATTGGCGTGAAGTCCGTCCCGATCGGGCTTTCCGGCGGGCTGGATTCGACGCTCTGTCTGCTCGTTGCGGTCGAAGCGTTCAAGGTGCTGCGCCTGCCGCGGCGCGCGATCAAGGTCTATACGATGCCGGGCTTCGGCACCACGAAGCGGACGAAGGGAAACGCCGAGCGTCTGTGTGAGGGGTTGGGGCTGAAGCTCGAGACGATCGACATCACGAAGGCGTGTCTGCAGCATTTCAAGGACATCGGTCAGGATCCGCGGAAGCACGACGTCACGTTCGAGAACGCGCAGGCGCGCATGCGCACGCTGATCCTGATGGACAAGGCCAACCAGACGGGCGGCATCGTGCTGGGGACGGGCGACATGAGCGAGATTGCGCTCGGCTGGTGTACCTACAACGGTGACCACATGAGCATGTTCGGTGTGAATGCGGGTGTGCCCAAGACAGTCGTGCGCGACGTCTGCCGCTGGTGGGCGGATCAGGCGATTGCGGAGGGACGGAAGGGTGAGAAGCTGGCGGCGCAGGCGATCCTAGACGTTCTCGATACCCCCGTGAGCCCGGAGCTGCTGCCGTCGAAGCGTGGCAAGATCGTCCAGCGGACGGAAGATCGGATCGGTCCGTACGAACTGCACGATTTCTTCATCTGGCATACGCTTGTCGGCGGCGAACGGCGCAAGGCGATCCGCGCGGCGGCGTTGCGGGCGTTCAAGGGACGCTACACGCGGGAGGAGATTGACCGGTGGCTGGAGGTCTATTGCCGTCGGCTCGTCACGCAGGCGTTCAAGCGCAACTGCGCGCCGGATGGCATCAAGGTGTTCCCGGCGTATTTCGGCCCCGACGACTGGCACATCCCGTCCGACACGCCGTATCGGGGGGATGTTGGTTAGAGGTTTGGAAGTTTGGAAGTTTGGAGGTTTGGAAGTTTAGAGTTTGGAGGTTTGGAAGTTTAGAGTTTGGAGGTTTAGAAGTTTAGAGTTTGGAGGTTTAGAAGTTTGGAGGATTGGAAGTTTAGAAGTTTGGAGGTTTAGAAGTTTGGAGGTTACAGAAAAGGAGAGTGACAATGCAAAAAACAACTCCCCCTCTAAGATAGAGGGGGTGGCCGGAGGCCGGGGGAGTATGAAGGTTCGCCAAAAAATGATGCATGACAAGAATAATCCAGCACTTAAGTCAACACGCCGCAACCTGAGAAACAACGGGACGCCGGCGGAAGGGGCTTTGTGGCGAATCCTGAAGGGGCGCCAAGTCGGCGGATTGCGGTTCAGGCGTCAGTTCTCTGTTGGTGCCCATGTGCTTGATTTCTACTGTCCGTCGATTCGGATGGCGATAGAGCTGGATGGAGATTGCCACTATCACTGTGCCATGCCGGAAAGGGATTGGGCGCGGGACAAGGAGTTGGAACAAAAGTGCGGGATAAGGACGTTGCGCTTCGAGAACAAGGTCGTGTTTGAGAACCCGAATGGAATTGTTTCACAGATATTGAAGATTGCAGGTGAGAGTACCCCCTCCCCGCTTCGCGGTACTCCCCCTATGTAGGGGGAGAGTTTGGGAGCGGCTCGCGTGGACGCTCACCATCCCGACTACCATCTATCATCTACCAACCACCAACTATCAACTACCAACTACCAACTATCAACTATCAACTCAATGATTAAACGAGCATTTGTCAATGGTGAAGCGATTCCGCGTGAAGCGGTCGAGCATGAGTTCGACCGTCTGGCGCGTCTTTATGCCGAGAACGGCATGCCCGCCGAGGAGCTGAAGAAGAATGTCGAGAAGCTGCTCGCCCAGGCGCAAGAGCAGGCGATCGGCGCGAAGCTGCTGTTGCTGCGGGCGAAGGAGCTGGGGCTTGAGCCAGATGAGCTCGTCTCGAAGACCTGCGCAGGCACGCCGGATCCGGAGGAGGCCGAGATGGTGGCGTTCTACCGCGCCAATAAAGAGGCGTTCGGTGGTGCGGAGTTCGTGCAGGTGCAGACAAAGGTCCGCGACTTCCTGCGTCATGCGGCGCGCGGCAAGGTGCTGGCGGCCTTCATCGCGGAGCTTCGCGAAAAGGCGCAGATCGAGTATCGGGATGCTTGACGGGACGGCGGTGCGGCCATGGTGTGGACGGTGCTGGACTTTGAAACGACCGGGACGGTGAAGGGGTGGCCGAACGAACCTTGGCAGCTGGGTCTTGTTCAGATTGAAGATGGCCGGGTGTTGCCCGAGACGAAATGGGAGACGCTGTTCCATGTGGGGGACCGTCCGTTCTCGCCGCGTGCCGTGGGGCGCTACGCTGAGATGCGCGAGGCGTTGGCCCGCGCGCCGGCGCCGATGGAGCTTTGGCCGGAGATGGCGCCGCGTCTCACGGGGATGCCGCTCATCGCGCACAACTGCGCGACCGAGCGCACCGTGCTGACGAAGCTCGCGCCGATGACGCCGTTCGGTCCGTGGATCGATACGCTCGTCTATGCGCGGGCGCGCTATCCGAAACTTCCGTCGCATGCGCTCGGCGACCTCGTGGCGGCGTTTGGCGTGGGCGAAGAGGTCGATCGGCTCTGCCCGGATCGCACCTGGCACGACGCGCTCTATGATGCCTGCGCCTGCGCCGTTCTTGCCGCACGCTTCATGTCCGACGGCGGCCTATTCTGAACGGGGAGCATCTCGGATCGCCAATATGATATACTATTGCGCCATGAGGAAGCAGACGTTCACACAGGATAGCAAGGCGCGGCGGTTTCGCCGGCGTGTCGCTTGGCGTGTGGCGGCGATCCTTTCGGCGGTGCTTTGTGCTGGGGTGGCGTCTGCGGCGACGATTCATTCGAAGACCGATTTGCGTCTTTGGCAGACCGTGCACGACCGCGCCGCGCCGCTCGCGTGGCTGTGGGAGGAGGGGGCGGACGCCGCGACGCTCACGTTCTCGAACCGCGTGACGCATGCGGTTTCGTCCGTCACGGTTTCGCGCACGCCGGGTGAAACGCGCGGAAGCTGTGCCCAACCGGTGCCGCTGGCGCGGGAGGATATCGTGGACGCGATGTTGACGCAGACGGCCGGCGGCCAAGCGGTCGCGTGCGAATCGGCGACGCTCGCCTACGTGTCCGGCGCGGGTGGCGGACCGATCACGGTGCGGGTGAAGGACACGCGGGACTGGAAGCGCTTTATGGAGGCGCGCGTGTTTGCGGTCGATCCGGCGTGGTTGGAAGAGGCGGGCGATTCCGGCTATGACATCGCCGAACCGGTGTACCGTTCGCTGAAGGTCATCGTGAGGTAAGGAAATCTCACGCAGAGATGCAGAGTTCGCAGAGAGAGGAAACGTTATGTTGAATGTTCGCAAATGTCAATTGGCACGATTGTTCACCAATCGCAAATCAATATCCTTTGTGGCCCTTGTTGTGCTGTGTTGTGCGGCGGCAATGCGTGCAAGCGGGACGCTCGCCCCTGCCGAGACCGAGGCGTCGATCTCGGATGT
>CACZCD010000086.1 GCA_902779565.1 uncultured bacterium
GCTGAGCGCGGGCGAATTTAGCCGTGTAGAACGTGTAGAACATGTAGAGGATGGGGTTGTCTTCCACGCGACGGTAATCGCCAAGGCGGGCAAGCTCCTCGAGACGAACGAGGTGACGGTGTCCGCCACTGAAGTGGAGTTGCCCGGCGGGTATGGCCTGCGCGGAGTGGCCAACGGCAATTCTCTTCCCTCTTCCCTTTTCCCACTTCCCACTTCCCTCTCCTGGACCGCCTACCAGAACCTGTGGAAGCGGGCGGACACGAAGGCGGACATGCCGGTGATCAAGAAGGACATCAAGGTTGACCATTGGCTTGGCGAACAGGGCGATGCGAACAACAAGCTGACGCTCACCTTCAAGAAGGATGGAGCGGTGTCTTTTGCGGGCACGGTTGACGGTAACAAGGTCAGCGGCTCGTCGCAGCTGGTGCGGCTCGCCGAGGACGGCTCCTCCTGCCAGGTGACGCTCTACGCGCCACCGAAGCCGGCGGCCAAACCGCCGGTTGAGAGCTGGTGCAAGACGTTCACCGTCACGCTGACGTTTGACGACCAGGGCTTCGTCAGGGATGTGGCTGTAGAATAGCGGGGTGGCGGTGCCATAGAATGTGGACGCAAGCGTCCACATCAGGATGGACGCCGGGCGGTTGCATCAAATCGGCGGGGCGTCCACATCAAGGCGGACACCGGGCGGCGGAACGTCCGGTGTCGCTTTGTGGTATAATTCAACCTCACGTAAACCAAGGAAGATGTTGGCTGATGATTGAATTCCTAAAACGGATCAAGCGTTCATGGGTGGCCGGATGGCAGCGTTGGCGCATGAAACGCGAGGCGCGTCGGGCATTCCGTTTCGATGCCCGGCAGTTCCTCGACCATGCGGGGGCGTTGCATCTCGACCGGAAGGCCGCCGCGTGCGCCGAGATCGTGATGGGCTACCATGTTCTGGAGAAGGGGCTTACGATGCCGCATCGCCGTTTGGGCTTCGGAAAAGGTGCGGTCGTTCACCTGATCAATCTCATCGACGCCTTTGAGCGGCGGTTTGGAGTCGATCCGCAGGTCGTTCATGCGATCGGCGTGTTGCGCGCCTACCGCGAACTGCACCGTGATTGGCCGGAGCCGATGCCGCGCCTAGACGCGTTTCTCGCAGCGCATCCCGATGTGCCGCCCGCAAACGAACCGCATTTGACGCGCACGGACTTCTTCGCCGCAAAGGACGCCCCGTTCCCGCAGTTCGCGGCCTCGCGCCATGTGGTGCGCCACTTCGCAGGGCCTGTCCCCAAGGAGACGATCGAGGCGGCCGTTTCGCTTGCGCTCACCGCGCCGAGCGCCTGCAACCGTCAGCACGCGCGCGTGCATATCATCGACGACCCGGCGCTCCGCGATTGGCTTTTCGCCCAGCAGGGCGGTACGCGCGGCTTTGGTGCGGACGCCGACAAGGTGCTGGTTGTCACGTCCGATCTCTCGGCCGTCCGCTGGGGCTGGGAGCGCCACGACTGCTACACGAACGGCGGCATCTTCGTGATGAACCTCTGCTATGCGCTTCATTATTACGGTGTGGCGCATTGCATCCTCCATTGGAGCGTGTCGCCGGAGACGGACCGTGCCGCGCATGAAACGCTTGGCATTCCGGCGAACGAGGCGATCGTGCAGGTGCTGGCCTGCGGCATACCGCCGGAGGAGTTTGACGTCGCGGCCTCGCCGCGCCGTTCGATAGACGAAATCCTGACATGGCATGGGCGTGGTGAGGGTTGAGGGATGAAGGTTCTTTTGGGAGGCATTCCGCTTGGATGCGACAACATCGGCGACGAGGCGATCATCGCCTGCGTCGTGCGGATGCTGAAGGATTCGCTCCCGGGCGTGGAATTGACCGTTGCGACGGCCGATTCAGCGACGGCTGCACGTCTCGGCGTTACTGTTGTGCCGCCGTATGGTTTCGCCGGGCAGAGTCTGGAGGGCTTTGCGGAGACGGTGCGGCGACACGATGCCTACGTCTGGTGCGGGGCGACAGGGCTTTCGGACTATCCGTACGTGGCGCTGGATCTTCTGAAGATTGCGCAGGACACCGGCGTTCCGACGTTTGTCTGGGGCGTGGGGATGGATGATGAACTGAACCCTGTCTTTTTCAAGGTTTACGGGAAGACGCGGTTGCTTCTTTCGCTCTTCGGTCTTGTCGGTTGGTATGAGCGGCGCCTTCGCGTAAAACTCGCGCGCCGCATTTCAACGACCCTTTCGCGTTGCCGAGGTGTATGGCTGCGCGACCCGGAAAGCGCGCGGATGTTGGCCACGATGGGATTCCCGAACGCGGGTATTGCTGCCGATACCGCGATTTTGTTGGGGAATGGGGAACGGGGAATGGGGAACGGGGAACGGGGAATGGGGAATGGGGAACGGGGAGATGATCAACTCGCAACGCTTGGGCTTTGCATTTCGACGCAGCGGCCGGTTTCCGATCTTGAGGGTTTGAAAAGAATGATTGCCGCCGTCCGCGCTTCCGGTGCGCGAGTTCTGGGCATTCCGATGAATCCCAAGACCGACCGCGCGCTGTTGGAGCGACTGGAGGTGGAGAACATCGCGGGCGATACGCCGGAAGCGGTTTTGGACGCGGCGGCGGGATGTTCTGCTGTGCTGTCGAGTCGACTGCATCTGCTGATTCTTGCCGCGAATGTCGGCACGCCGATTCTCGGGATTGCGCGCGGTTCGAAACTCGCCAACTGGCTCGCCAATTTCGGGCGCACCGTAGAAGGGAGCGTTTCGGACTGCGACTGGGAGAAAGTGACGGATCATGTTCTTGCGGCGCTCAAGGATCGTGGCGACTGGGATGCCGTGCGCGCCGCCGCCTACGAACGGCTTAACGCGCGGCTCGAAACGGCGCGCGCGGAATTCATCAAGGGATTGGAAGGGTGCCATGGACGCTGACCGCATTCAGGAAGGAACGAGAGCCGCGAAGCCGTTCGTGAGCATTCTGGTGCGGGCGCACAACGATGAGCCGCTGATCGGGCGGACATTAGAGGGACTCTTTGCCCAGAAGGTTGATTTCCCGTTCGAGGTTGTCGTTTGCGACGACGCCTCGACGGACCGTACGCGCGAGATCGCCGCGCGTTTCCCGGTTCGGTTCTTCGAGCGGCCGGCGGGACCGTACAAACCGGGGCGCACGTTGAACGCGCTCGTGCGGACGGCGTTGGGCGAGATTGTCGTGTTCAACAATTCGGATGCGATCCCCTGCGACAGCGGTTGGCTTGCCGCGCTCGTGAAGCCCTTGCTGGCCGAACCGGAAGCTTCCCTGTTCGCGTTCGCCAACCAGTTGCCGCGTCCTGATGCACAGGCGCTTGTGCGCAAGGATAGCGAACGGGCCTTTGGCGACGGGAAGGTGCAGGCGACATGGAAGTTCTTCTTTTCGCTGGCCTGCTCTGCAACGTGGAAACGGTTGCTCGTGGAGGTGCCGTTCGATGAGCAGATTCAGTATTCCGAGGATGTCGAATGGACCTGGCGGAATTCGCGGCGCGCGGTCAATCCTGTCCGGATCGTCTATTGCCCCGATGCGCGTGTGGAGCATTCCCACAACTACACGCTCCGGGAATTGGCGCGACGCTTTCGGGGTGAGGGGTGTGCGGACGCGCAGATCTTTGGGGACAGACCCTCGTTTGCGCGTGAGGTGGCCGGTGCCGTCCGGGAGACGCTTCGGGATTGGCGATACTTGGTCTCGCGTCCGAAGGACTGGTGCGAGATCCCGTCTGCGCCGGTGCGGCGCCTTGTGCAGCGCGTCGCGCACTGGCGCGGAATGTGCGATGCGGTGAAGGAGAAGGGGACCGAGGCGACATGAGGGTTCTCGTCTATCTTGAGAAGTCCGATGTGCGGGGCGGCATCGAAATCTTTGCGGAGCGGCACGTTGCCCGGCTCCGTGCAGAAGGTCACGAGGTAATTGTGGGGAACGGGGAACGGGGAATGGGGAACGGGGAATGGGGAACGGGGAACGAGCAGGTTGATGAGATCATCGTCCACAAGTGTTCCGATGTCGCGACGCTTGAAAAGTTTCCGCCGGAAAAGACCACGCTTTATGTTCACGACCATGAACCGATCTGTCCGAGGAGCTACGCCTACACGCCGCTGAAGCATAACTGCACGCGACCGAGCGGGGTGTGGCCGTGCCTTTTCTGTGCGCCGGCGTGCCGTTCGTGGAAAGCGGCTCTGGGGCGCGTGTTCACGCAACGGCGGCGGATCAAGGCGATGGCGCGGATGAAGCGGATCGTTGTCATCTCGGAGTTTATGAAAGGGCGGCTTGTCACGAATGGCATTCCCGCCGAAATCATCTCCGTTGAGCCGCCAAAAATCGAGGATAGTCTTTTCGCTTGCAACGGACAAGATGTCCGTTGTCCCAGTGGCACCGAAACTCTAAACTCTAAACTGGAAACTCTAAACTCTAAACGTCCAACTGACACCATCGACCTTCTCTACGTGGGGCAGCTGATCCGTGGCAAGGGCGTGCAGCTGCTTTTGGCGGCGATGGCTCGGATGAAGACGCCGCGCACGCTTGATGTGGTGGGAACCGGCAATATGGAAGGGGAACTAAAGGCGTTGGCCGCGCGTCTGGGGCTTGCGGACCGCGTGCGGTGGAGAGGGTTTCAGGAGAATCCGCAGGCGTGGATGTTGGCGGCGAAATGTGTGGTGGTGCCGAGCTTCTGGCAGGAGCCGTATGGACTTGTCGCGGCGGAGGCGGTCGCTTTGGGGCGTCCGGTCGTGGCGTTCGCGATTGGAGGTCTTCCCGAAGCGTGCGGCGGCAAGGCGACGCTTGTGTCGCCTGGTGATGTAAGCGCGCTTGCGCAGGTGCTCGAAAGGTGAGGTGGAAAAGTGGAAAGGTGGAAAAGTGGAAGGGTAGAAAAGTGGAAGGGTGGAAAGGTGGAAAAGTGGAAGGGTGGAAAAGTGGAAGGGTGGAGATGAGCCATGGCTGATACGGTGAAAGTATTTGTCTTTATCGACGCGCTGGGATGGAAGCAGGTCGAGAAGTATGGTTTTCTCTCCGACATTCTTCCGAACCGGCGCAGCATCGAGATGCAGTTCGGCTACAGCTGCACGGCGATTCCGACGATCCTGACGGGCGAGCGCCCTGCGGTGCACGGACATCTCGCTTTCTACGATTACGCGCCGGCGAAGAGTCCGTTCAAGGCGATGCGGTGGCTTGCGCCATTCTTGCGTCCCAAAGGATTCTGGCGGCGTGGGCGCGTGCGGAATGTTCTCTCGAAACTTGTCAAGCGGTTCTATGGCTTTACGGGGTATTTCCAGCTGTATGGCGTGCCGATCGAGCGGCTGCCGAAACTTGACTATTGCGAGAAGAGGGATCTCTTCGTGAAGGGCGGGTTGGCGCCGGTGAAGAATCTGGCGGATGTCTGGGCGGCGCAGGGTTGGAACTACCTTATCTCCAACTGGCGTCTGCCGGAAGCCGAGAATTTCCGCATTGCCGCCGATGCATTCCGCAAGGGTGAGGTGGATCGTGCGTTCGTCTATTCGGCGGCGTTCGATGCGCTGCAGCATGACAATGTGGGACGCGATGAGGTGCTGCGTCCGAAGGTCGAGAAATACGCCGAGACGATCCGTGCCTTGCATCGCGCGTTGGTCGAAGGCGGGCGTCCGTTCGAGTTGACGGTCTTCTCCGATCATGGCATGACGCCCCTGCGCGGGACGGTTGATGCGCCGGCGGCGCTCGCGAAGACGGGTCTCAAGTGGGGCGAAGACTATGCCAGCGCGATTGATTCCACCATGGCGCGCTTCTGGTGGCTGAAGCCGTCTGCCGAGGAGACGGTGCGCGCCGCGTTCGAGGGGTTGCCGGGCCATTGGCTCTCTGAGGGCGAGATGAGGCAACAGGGCATCTGGCGCGAGGACCACAAGTTTGGCGACGCGATTTTCCTGGCGGAGGCTGGGGTGCAGTTCTGTCCCAGTGACATGGGGGTGAAGCCGCTCAATGGCATGCATGGCTTCGCGCCCGACGATGAAGATTCGCTCGCCTGCTGGCTTTCCACCGAGTCCGTTCCGGACGGCGTTACACGCGTCTGCGACTATTTCCGTGTCATGACAGCCGATTGATGACGGGAGGTCAAACGCGAGAGCCGTTTGTGATATAATACATGCCAATTTGGTGATATTCGAGCATTGCAAATCCGTTATTGGAAATGGAGAGTTGACAGATGAAAGTTCATGTAACGAAAAAAACGGTTGTTGTGGCGTTGATTGCGGGTCTGACGCTCTTTGCGCTTGCGCAGGCGAAGAAGGCGCCGTCATTCTACTGCAAGTACTGCGGACACAAGGCATCGTCCGTCGCGAGCCTCACGGCCTCCGCATGCATCCGGCATCCCGACGGTCCGCACAAGGGCCGGCATGTGCTCTACGAAGGAAGCGAGAAGGAAACCTATACCTGCAAGTACTGTGGGCGCCAGGCATCAAGCATCGCATCGCTCACGTCTTCCGCATGCATCCGCCACCCCAACGGCCCGCACAAAGGCAAGCACTCCCCTGCGCTGTAATGTCAGCTGCGTGAACAGAAAATCATCCGAGAGAAATCCAGGATCTTCATCTCGTTGGTTGTTGCGCTTAATGCCATTGGTAAAGTCAAGCGTCGCGGCAGCAAAGACGCCTTGAACGCAAGTAGTGACTTGTGATACAATTTGTGGTTGAAAAGCAAAGGAGATGTTATGGATGCGAAAAAAGGATGCTTGATCGGATGTCTCGGGATGATTGCCGGCATAGGGGTGGTTATCGTTGGAATAATAGCGGTCATCGTCCTTGGTGCCATCGCCATGGATCTCGGTTCGGACGAGGACGATACTTTCGGCACGGCCTATTCAGAACGTGAAAAAACAAGCAAAAAGATATGGGTCTGCGGAGAGGGGGATGAAGACGATCCTCAGATCCTGCGGGTCAAGATAAACGGAATCATATCGGACACGAAAGAAGATCTGTTTGGCCGCGAAAAGGCCTCTGCGCTGTCGGCATTGAAGAAAATCCGCGCCGCCACGTACGACGAAGAGATTCAGGGATTGTATCTTATTCTGGATACGCCGGGCGGCGAGGTGACGCTTTCAGACATCATCGCCGACGCCGTGCAACGGTTCAAGAAGGCGCAGGAGGACCGCTTCGTGCTGGTGGAGATGGGCTCGCTTTGCTGCAGCGGCGGCTATTACATCGCCGCAGGCGCGGACTACATCATTGCCCATCCCACAACCATCACAGGCTCGATCGGCGTCCTCGTGTCCACGATCAACGCGGCGGAATTGGCCAAGAAGATCGGCATTGAGAGCGTGGTCATAGCGACCGGTACAAACAAGGCGATGCTGGATCCGCTGAAACCGGTCGATCAGGAGCACGTCAAGATATTCCAGAAGGCGGTCGATGTTGATTACGAACGGTTCCTCACGATTGTCTCCAAGGGACGCAAGATTCCGGTGGACACGCTTCGTCCGATCGCCGATGGGCGCATTCTCAGCGCCGAGGAAGCCAAGAAGCTCAAGCTGATCGATGCCATCGGATACTCCGAGGACGCGGAGGCGCAGCTCGCGAAGATGGCGAAGTCCGATGAAATCAGGATCATCCGGTACAAGGACGAGCACACGCTGCGTGATCTCTTCGAGGACACCTTCTTGAGCTCGCAGGGCATGGGCCGGGCGTTGCGAAATGCGGCAACGTCAGCGCGCCACCCCCGGCTGAGTTTCATCGCTGAATGACGACTTTCCCGTCTTTGTCCACGCGAAAGATCTTCTGGCTCCGCAGCGTGCTCACCACGGGAAGGATATCTGGCGACGGCATGTGGTAGGCGCTTTTCATCACGTTCTGGAGACTCTTGAGGTTGAGCACCTTCAGATGTCCGCTCTTCAGATCGGCGGCGATCGCCAGCACCATCTCGCGCCTGTAGGCCTTCCCGGCCGAGACGGTAGGCTGAAGCGCGCCGTCATTCGCAACGAGCGCTTCGAACTCGTTACGGTCATACCACACGGTGCGGCACTTCGCGCAGACATCGATTTCCACTGACTTTTTGCCGACGGATACCTTCACAATGCTCATGGCGGAGCCACAGTCTGGGCAGACGCATCCCTTGGATTCGTACCGTTGCGCGCGCTTGAGAATCTCTTCAAGTCCATCCTCCGTGAAGACGCCCTTCAGCACGGCGATCTTCGCAGCCATTCCGCCGCAAGCCGGGCAGGCCTCGCACCCTTTGTTCGATTTCGTGCGCGTCACCACCAGATGACTGCCGCACCGCGGGCAAAGGAGTCCTTTCTTCGCGGCGCCGGCCTTTGCCGGAAGGGCGCGGAGGGGGAGCTCTACGAACTGCGTGCAGGCGGCACGGAAACTTTCGGGCGTCTTTTTGCCTCCCAGTCCATACACGGCCTTCCCGCCTTCGCGCACCTTCGCTGCCAATGCCGTGAAGTCGCTGTCGCTCGAGACGATGCAGATGCCATTGCAGTCGCTCCGGTAGAGTGCTTCCATCGCGTCGATCACGAGCGCGATGTCCGCCGCGTTCTTGCCTTTAACATTACTGACCTGCGGGCGGGCGACGATCCCATATTCGCGTTGCGCCGCCTGCCAACCGTCCGTACTGGAGAAGCACTGGACGGTCCCGTAAGCCCGGCGGATGATCGGTTCCCCAAACGAACGGGCGCGGGCAAAGATGTCGGCGGCGGAGGCCGCGCTGATGTTGTCCGCATCGATGAACAGGGCTATCGTATTCTTTTCCATGCCTTATTTCCTGAGATGTTTACGGTTTCGCGATGTGTTTTCGTTCACGCGCCGAACTTGCGGGAGAGTTCGCGGTTTGAGGTGAAGATCATCACGGGTTTGCCGCGTGGACAGACGTACGGCATCGTCGTGCGGCAGAGATCTTCAACGAGCTTCGTGGCGCTTTCGACCGTGAACTTGCGTGCGATGCCTGCATAGGAGCGCGCGACGGATTTCGCGATCAGCTCTTCGCGCCAGCGGTCGCCACGTTTCGCGCCCGCTTCCGCGATGTCGTACACCACCGACGCAATCACGGCGGTCGCGTTCTGTCCGGCCAGAAGCGCCGGCACGGCGTCGATCTTCCAGGTGTCCGTGCCAAACTCCTCGATCTCAAACCCTTGCCGCTGCAGCACGGCGCAGAAGCTCTTGAGCCGCGCCGATTCCAGCGGCGAGAAGTGGACGGTCTCCGGCAAGAGCAACGGTTGCGAGATGACGGCGGCGTTCTTGCCGTGCGCGGGATCAAATGCCGTCATCAGCCGCTCGTAGGCGATGCGCTCCTGCGCCGCCTGCGGATTGAGCGTCACCAGTCCGGAGTCCGTCTCAAGAAGCAGATAGCCGGACTCTGTGCAGGCCAGCACTTTGAAAGTCGTCCAGAGTCTGGAAGAGAGTTTAGAGTTTAGAGTTTCCAGTTTAGAGTTTGGAGTTTCCTGATTAGAGTTTAAAGTTTCCAGATTAGAGTTTAGAGTTTCGGAGTGGGGGCTTGCCGCGCCGGAGCCTTTGGCGGAGGCGGGTTGGGGGTTGAGGGCGGAGGAGAGGGCCGTGACGATGGCGGCTTTGATGTCCGCCGGGTGGCGGAATCGCACTTCGCGTTTCGCCGGATGCACGTTCACGTCCACCTCCTGCGGCGGCACCTCGATGAAAAGGAAAAGAGAGGGACGCGACTCGGTGCGCCCGGCGGGGTACGCCTCCTTGATGGCGTAGGCGATGATCGGCGCGGATGCGGGGCGTCCGTTTACGAAGATGAACTGTTCCCGCCGGAGGGTTTGCTGGGTGGGTCGTGAAATGTATCCATGGACAGAGATGTGTCGCGCAGCGCCTCCCGTTCCCCGTTCCCCATTCCCCATTCCCCGTTCCCCATTCCCCGTTCCCCGTTCCCCCGGAACATCTCGGATGGCGATCAGTTCGTCCGAGAAGTCGCGCCCGAAAAGGTCGGCGATGCGTTCCTCGAGTGTCGCGCCTGGCGCAAAGCGGTGCAGTTCGCGTCCGTCGATCGTGAGCGAGAATCCAAGCTCCGGATGGGCGAGCGCGCTGATGGTGAAGACGGACTTGATGTGGCCTTCCTCCGTCGCGTAGGAACGGAGGAACTTCCGCCGTGCGGGCACGTTGCAGAAGAGGTCGCGGACCTCCACGCAGGTGCCGGGCGGCGCGCCGCACGCGGCGACTTCGGCGACGGTGCCGGCGTTCACCACGAGGCGTGTCCCCGCCTCGTCCTCCTTCCGGCGCGTGACGAGTGTGAAGCGCGAGACCGCCGCGATGGATGGGATGGCTTCGCCGCGGAAGCCGAGCGTGTCGATGCGCTCAATGTCATCCACGTCGCGGATCTTCGAGGTCGCCTGGCGCTCGAGCGACAGAAGCGCATCGTCTCGGTTCATGCCGCACCCGTTGTCGCGCACCGCAACGAGCTTGCGTCCGCCCGCCGTGACCGAGATGTCGATGCGGTCTGCGCCGGCATCGATGGCGTTTTCGACGAGTTCCTTGAGGGCAGAGGCGGGACGCTCCACAACCTCGCCGGCGGCGATCTTGTTCGCCACATGGAGGGGAAGGATGCGGATGTGCCCGTCGCGTTCCATCAGCGGTCGAGCGTGAGGTTGTGGCGGAGATAGGTCGGGATGTCGAGATCCTCGTTGTGCCACATCGTCTTTTCGGAGTCGGAGAAGCGGTCGGACGCGGCGAGCGCGGCCTCGGCGTTCTTGCGGTTCTTGTGTGCGACGCGGTCGGCACGGCGGGTTTCGCGCGTGCCTTTCGCCACGGCGGTTTCGTCGAACACGAGAACGGCGACGACGAGGCGGCCGGAGAAGGTGGCTTCGTCGTTGACGGTGCCGAGCTGGAAGGTGGCGTTCCGCCCGAACGCGGCGCGGAAGCCGTCCGCCACGCGGGCGACCTCGGAGAGCCGCAGGTCGTCGCCCGCGAGAATCCCCATGAAGATGGATTTCACGTGGGCGATGGATGAACCGCTGACGAGCAGCGGCGAGGAGGAGAGGGCGCGCAGCACATCCTCGGCGCGGTCGGCCCCGAACGCGGCGGCCGTCGCGAAGCGCGCGCGTCCGGCGTCGGTCAGGGCGTTACGGAGGTGTTCGGCGTCGAGCGCGATGTAACCCGGCTTCTCCAGGACGCGCCAGAGGAGGGTCAGCGCCGTCGCGAGCGTGTCCGCCGCGCGTACGAGCGCCTCCTTCATGTTGTCCTCGCCGGTCACGAGCTGGTCGAGCGGCAACGGCACCAGGACGTCGGCCGCATGTTCGATGGAGCCGAGGGCGTTGTGGGCGGCGTTCTGGCGTTCCGCGCCCTCGAAGGCGAACGGAAGGGTGGCGAACACAATCGTGACGATGCCGCGTCCTGCAAGGTGGCGGACGATCTCGCTGGTGGCGCCGCTGCCGGTGCCGCCGCCGAGGGCGGTGACGATCACGGCGGTGCGCACGCCTTCCAGATGCGCATCCAGCACGTCGGGCTTGTCGAGAAACGCCGCGCGCGCCTCGGCGGGGAGTCCGCCGGCGCCGCGTCCCGCAAGACGGTCGCCGCCGATGAGGACGAACGGCGTTTCGGCTGAGGTGCCGGAGGAGGCGTCGGCATCCACGGTGAGGGCGCGGATCGAGGCGCCGTAGGCGCGGCGCACGCCGCGCACGGTCGTTGCGCCCGCGCCGCCGACGCCGAGAAGAAGCAGGGATGAGTTTTCGGGTTTCATTTTCCGGGAAAGAATTTCTTGAAGATGCTTGTGAGCGGATCGAAGATGGACTGTTCGTCGGAGTTGCGCTGCTCGAGGAGGAGCGTGCCGGCGATTGTGGCGAGCTGGGGCGGGAACTCGTCCTTCTCCAGCCCTTCGACGCCCGGCACCAGCGTGCCGGTGCGGACGGCGCCGCCGAAGATGCTGCGCGCGAGGGAGACGACGTTCTGCAGACGGGCGCCTCCGCCCGTGAGCACCACGCCGCCCGTGAGCCGGTGCAGGACGCCGGCCGCATCGAGCTCTTCACGTACGACGGAGAACAGCTCGCCCATGCGTGCGTTGACCACGGTGTCGAGCGCGCGCATCGAAATGGTGGCGCCCTCGGCGGACATGAGGGAGGCGGGGATCTCCACGCGCCCGGTGCGTTCCGGCGAGAAGATGGCGCTCGCGGAACGCTTCACGGTCTCGGCCTGCGATTGGGAGAGCGAGAACGCGAGCCGCACATCGTTCGTCACGTGGTCGCCGCCCACGCCGAGCACGCCGGCATGGATCATGCGTCCGTCGGCGAAGGCCACGTACGAGGTGGAGCCGCCGCCGAGGTCGATGAGCAGCGTGCCGGCCGCCTTGTCCTCGGGCGACAGCACCGCCTCGGCGGCGCAGCGTCCGGCGAAGTAGGCGTCGGAGATCTCAAGCTTCGCCGCCGTCGCCGCCGCGCGCGCATCCTCCACGCGCGCCTTCGCGCCGTGCACGACGAGCGTGCGGAGCTTGAGGAGCCGGCCCGACATCCCCTTGGGGGACGCGATGCCGTCAAGTCCGTCGAGTCCGTAGCCGAGTTCGGCGACGTCGAGGAGCGTACGGTCGTCCTCAAGTCCCGTGTCGCAGGAACGGTTGTAGATCTCCGTGAGGTCGTTTTCGGTGACGGTCTTGTCCACCTGCCATTGCGTGACAAGCTGCTTGACGCGGATCTGGGGACCGGAGACCGCGAGCGCGGCGCGTCCGATGGAGTAGCCGTTCTCGCTTTCGAGGCGCTTCAGGACGGATGACACCGAGACGCCGGCCTGGCCGATGTCGGTGATCTGGCTCTTGCGGACGCCAGAGGAGGGGATGTCGCCGTACGCGACGATGGAGATGCGCCCGGGGCCGAGCGGTTCGGCGATGGCGATCACGGTACGCGAGGTACCGATCTCGAGGGCGGCGATGGGGTCTGAGAGGTTCATGCTTTATTCTGCCTTTGTCGGGTCGTTGGCGTAAACGCGTCCGGGCGTGCCGAGGTCGGTCGCGTTCCAGAGCTTGGTGCCGGCGGCGAGGTTTGACTTGAGGGCCTGCGTCAGCCGGGTCAGCTGGTTCGTGAGCGAGATGCGCGAGGCCTTGGTGGGTTTCTCCATGTCGACCCAGGCGATCTTCGCGCGCGACGAGTCACCGAGCGTGGCGAAGAGGTAGTCGGGCTTGAAGGTATCGACCTCCTGTATCTTGAGCGCGGAGAACTCCGGGGCGGCGGCCTCCTCGAGGAGCATGAGCGCGGCGCGCGCCATGCCGGTGAGCCGCTCGCCCGGCGCCGAGGTGTTCCGCTTGGCTTCGCGGATGATGGGCAGCAGCGCCGTGTCGCGGCGTGGATACCAGAACACCACGCCTTCGCGGTCCGCCGCGTTGTTCGCCGTGGCGTGCGCGCCGGACCCGATCACGCGCACCACCGGCACGCGCTCGGACGCCTCCACGCGCACGTGGTTCGGCAGGCGGCGCGAGATCTTCACGTCCTTGAGGTTCGGCATGTCCTTCAGCAGCCGTTCGCGGAGCGTGTCGAACGGCACCTGCGCGAGGTTGACGCCGTTCGTGAGGCCGAAGTGGTTCACGATGAGCTGCGCCGGCACGATCTTGCCCGAGATCACCTCCACCTGTTCGCCGCTGTCCGTCACGCAGCACTGGCGCTCGCAGACCGCCGCCAGCTTGCCGTAGGCGACCCTGATGCCCCAGACCGCGAGTGCGAGCGCGACAAGCCCGATCACGACCGCCGCCGCGATGACCTTGCCTTTCCGGTTGGGGGCTAATGTGTTCTTCTTCTTCATCTCGTCCGTTTCACCTTGTTGGTGCGTATTTTACCATAAGCCGCTTTTT
>CACZCD010000087.1 GCA_902779565.1 uncultured bacterium
GACGGCGCGGGTGGCACGGCAACCTATTATACCCCAGCACCAGCTGAAAATGACGGAACGGCCCTGACGGCGGACACCGCGTACTACAATGACACGAAGACTGTGGACGGGGTTCTCTACCTCAACAGCCGTTCGACCGGTGTCCTGCCGACCGGCACGACGATCACTTCCGCCGCCGAAGAGGGCGAAGAGACGTCGCTCCCCGTCTTCTCCGGCTATTGCAAGGCCTCCGTCTATCTGCCGGGCGACACGAAGCCGACGACGGTTTGGCTCTCTGCGGCGGAACCGCCGGTGCTGATCCCGCAGCCGTCCACGGGACGCCAGATGCTGGCGCGTGACGCCGAGGGCTTCCTCCCCTACAAGAATGGTGACGCGACATACCTTGGCGAAGCGCGGGTGTTCCCGGCCGGAACGGTTGTCGCGTCCCTGAATGCGACCCCCGTCAACATGTCGCAGGCGATGCCCACGGGCTTCTCCTGGACGAACCCGAAGACGCTTGACGTGGAGACGACGATCCAGGCGCTGCCGCTCTTCAACTACGGTGGCGACGGCGAGACGCTCGTCCCGCGCGTCAAGGACGCCACGACGTATGCGGCGGCTCCTGTGGTGGATGACGAGAAGCATAAGCTTGTGCGTACACCGATCGCCAAGGTGGAGGAGAAGCGCACGGTGACGCTGCTGCACAATCAGGTGTTCAACCAGTTCGGTTTCGATCCGCGGACGGCCTGGAACATCGATCGGTTCGGCTTTGTCGATCAGCGTTGGCGTCTCTTGGACACCGATGCGGCGAGTACCAAGGGTGATGCTGGGAAGGCGACGAACACGGTGGAGTACACCTCGTATGACGAGTTTTGGGTGTGGCAGTATCGGCTCCAGGTGCATGAGGTCGATAAGGACGGCTACCTCAAGGAGACGTCGCCGTTGCACTTCAGCGGCACTGATATCGTGAATGGTACCACCTATCCGAACCTGCCCGTCCTGTTCGAGAAGGAACAGGCAGCGAAGAAGAACAGAGCCTCGCCCTTTGACGACGCCCCGAATGACTCCATCGTGAACTATTGGGACGATGTGTTGATCGAGGATAGCGTGCATGGCGCCGATACGGACGGGGATGGCGTACCCGACGGCTGGGAACTCTACGTGAATTCGGACCCGAACGACAAGTACGACGGCAGCGACCGCGACGGCTGGAAGAATGACGGGGATGGACTCTGCATCGCCGAGGAGTATGCGGGTGTCGATTCCTGCAACGCCTATACGAACCGTTTCAACATCAACGGAGAACTGATCTATCCCGAGGTGGAGACGATCACCGCCAACCATCCCGGAAAGCGTTCCGGCTGGTGGAACAAGTTCTTCCCGACGAACCCGCAGTCGTCGGATACGGATGGTGACGGTCTCTCCGACAGTGCCGAGGGATCCGGTTGGAAGGCGAATTTCTATGTGGGCAACCATGCATATGGCACAACGTCGTTCACCTTCATCTACGGTCTGGAGGAGAACGCGGACAAGTATGCGCAGGACGGCTCCTCCATCTGCTTCCGCGGCGGCGGTCTCAACCCCTGCACGGTTGATACGGATGGCGACCTGCTCCCGGATGGGTGGGAGTATCAGTTCGCGGGCGTGGTGTTCACGGACGGCGCTTGCAGCATCGAGAATCTGCGCGGGGAGGATTTCGTCACGCTGACGCAGAAGGATGGCGATCAGGCCGCGCTTCCGGAGACGGGCAGCGTGATCCGCGGCGGCATGGACGGCACCTGGAACGGCGATCCCTGCCTCGACTTCGACCATGATGGACTTCTCAACTGCCAGGAGTATCTGGTGCAGGCCCTGCGCCATCTCCGGTATGACGATATGTTCACGCCGCTCATGGGCATCGATCCCGACACCCATAAGTTCGTGAAGTTCATTCCGTTCCTCTCCTGGGATGGTGAGACGTTCCACAAGCTCTGCCTTGAGAACGGCTTCCCGGGGCTCGGCGATTGGCAGTTCGACTGGCTTGGCTACTTTACGCGTCCGCCGCACGCATGGGATCCGCTGGCCTTGAACAAGACAGGACTGGATCGATGCACGAACTACGAGGAGGCGGGCTACCGCGTGATGCTGCCGCCGCATACGCTGTTCCTGACGATGCTTGGATTTATGGAGGTGCAGGCATCTGGTTACCTCACGACGGATCCGCGCCGCTGGGACTCCGACGAAGACGGCATGGACGACTACTACGAGCTGTTCCACGGCCTCAACCCGCTGTTGGGTTCAGCGGCCAATCCGGGCGAAGATGGCGAATATGGCAATCCCAACGACCGGTTCGACGTGATCTGCTCCACCTACGGCGTCGGCCCGTTCCTGAATGCCTGGTGCAACAACTGGACTGGCTGGGGCTCTTCGCAGCCGGCGTTTGATGCGCTCCGCTATCCGTGGATGATCGGCACGATGGAGTGCGATGCGGATGGTGACGGTCTCCGGAACGACGAGGAGGCGATCAAGGTCAACGTCGCTTCCCCGAGCAATACGCATACGGATCCGACGCCCCTGTGGATGACGGACTCCTCCGGCCGGGCGAGCTTCACGGCGCAGTACTACGCCTTCGATCCGTACATCTTGGAAAAGGCGACGGGCAGCGCGTTGGACCCGGTGCCGGATGTGCTTCAGTTCCCGTGGGGCGAGCTGAGCCAGTCCACGCGGATCATCCACGCCAGCTGGGCCGGCGCCACGAAGGACTGGATGTTCGCGTTCGAGGAGAACGAAGGTTTCGATACGGACCATGACTTCAAGCGCGACACCACGGAGCTCAAGCGCGGCGTGGAGGCTGCTTCCGATCCGCTCCTGTTCGCCGACCCCGACCGCCGTCAGGCCCTGTACCTGCCGGGTTGGGACGACACCCTTGGCGTCGGTTCGGCGGCCATCTCGCGCGATGGCGAGTTCCGTCGCCCGGTCAGCACGGAGCCGGACATGCTCAAGCAGTTCACCGTTGAATGCTGGGTGAAGCCGGATGGTGCGCCCGTCAATGCGGTCATCCTCGAGCGCGTCTGCAATTACGGACCTTCGACGCTTACCCATAACACGCCCGTGCTGCGCGCAAACTTCCGCATCGGCGTGGACGGCGAAGGCCGGGTGTATGGCGAGTTTGAAGGTTCCACCCTCGACTCCGGCTCCGCACGCGTCACGGGCGCAGTGCTTCCGGCAGATGTCTGGACGCATGTCGCGCTCACGTTTGACGGCTCGAACGTGAAGCTCTACGTCAACGACGCGACGGCACCCATCGATTCGCAGTCGGACGTCAGGTTGATCCCGGCGAACGGCGTGGACGGCATCCGTCAGGAATACGACGAAAATGCCATGGCCTACGATGGCTACCGTGCGCTTCCGTGCGCGACGGTGCTCGGCGCACGTCTGGTGGGCGCGGACTCGCTCGCGCTCACGGCTGCCGCCAGCTGGAACGACTTCGGCGACTACTTCAAGGGCTGGATCGACGAAGTGCGCATCTGGGATGGCGCCCGGACGGCGGTTCAGCTGCAGGGCGACATCGCGAAGCGCTACACCTTCGATGACGTGAAGGCGCTGCGCAAGACCGTGTACGATGCGTGGAGCAACGGCGCGACGCGCAACAATGCGGACGGCAAGCCGAACCTGCCCGCCGAGCTTTTGCAGCACTACAACTTCACCACGCTGCCGGGCGGCGTGACGGCGGATAACGTGATCATCGAGCCGATCGGCTTCACGCGTGGCGTTCTCGACAACGTCCGCAAGCCGAACGGCGAAGCGATCGACGAGCTGCTGGTCGCCGGCTGGTGGAACGCGACACCCGTCCACAGCGTCGTTTACTGGGATTACCATGTGATTCCGTGGATTGGCAATACGGTTGCGCATCTTCCGTTGATGGATGGCTCGGTTGTCGATTCGCAGTACTGGAGCACCTACTCGGCCGGTGTGCTGGGGTCGGTCTATACGGACGTCGAGAAGTTCGAGTTCCCGAACACGGCGAATCCGTATCCCTACTATATCTTCCGTCAGGACCGCTATGCCCATGACAAGCGGCTCTCAGGCGCGCCGTATTTGGCGTATGCGTATGAGGATGACGGCACGCAGCTCATAGAGCTCTCACGCCTGTACAGCTTCCAGCTGAGGTCTGATTTTGTCGGCACCAGCGATCTCGTGCCGCTCGGCGGTGCGTTCGCCAAGCGCGGCACAGACTTCTGGGACGGCGCAGGTGCCATGGATGCGTGGACGGAGACGAAAGCGTCGATTGCGGGCGCGAACGATACGAATGAGGATGGCATCCCGGACTGGGCCGAGGATCTCGGCTATACGACAGCCGAGGCCTATCTCCGGGCGGTTGCGGAAGGTCTCCTGCCGGACGGCTCCACGGATGCGGCGTTCGCCGCCCTTGCCGACGCCAACCGTGATGGCGTGAAGGACTGGTGGCAGAAGATGTACGGTCTCAAGGGATCTGCCAAGAACGATGCGGATCAGGATGGGCTTTCCGACGCCGCCGAGTACCTCGTCTCCGAAGTGTTCAAGTTCGGTATGATCGATCCGACGAAGGCGATGACGAACGGCAAGGAGTTTGACTACTTCCGCAGGGCCGGCAGCCTCTATCTTGGTGAACTCTTCGCCGACCATGACTTCATGGAGGACTGGTGGGAGAACCTGTTCGAGCACGATGCTGGAACCCGTGCCATCAGCAGTGCCATCTATGATCCGCACGGTGATGCGGATGAGGACGGTTGGAGCAATTATGCGGAATGCCGTGTGGGCACGCATCCGGGCCGGTCGGCCTCGCTTGTGCTTGACGATGGTGTCGTGCCGGAGTATCCGGTTCCGCTGATCCGTGTGAAGGCGACGTGCGAAAACGCGGCGAACATCACGGCGCCGATCGTCGTGCAGGCCTACTCCGACAGCAATCTGTCCTATGCCGATGCCACCTGGACGGTTCCGGACAGCACCAGCAGCACTGTGAAGGATCGTCAGCTTGGCATGAATCCGAACAAGACGCTGACGATCAACCTGGGACCGGGAACCGTTTTGCCGGGCTCGGTGAAAGTGGCCTTCCGCGACCCGAATTCGCTCAATGTGGATGCGGGCGGAAAGACGGGTACCTGGAACAGTCCGGAATCAACGACGTGGCATACGGCACTCGCTGAGTCGTTCAACGGCGGCGACTACACCCGCGCCGATCTCAGGAGAGGGCGGAACGGTGATGTCGTCGGTGCGGTTGATTACAATACGGGCACGATGACAGTGGACTTCACCAAGATGCAGGACTACATCTACATCACGGGAGAAACGTACTCCTACTTTGATCCCGGAACCAATGCGCATGAGCGCGTGAACCTGAAACAGTCCTATGTGATGGTTGAGTGGAAGAGTCAGCGCATCCCCGGCGAATCGCAGTGGAACTTCGTGCTCTCCTTGGCGGATGAGGGCCATGTGCGTGAGGGGTTGAATACGTTCGTGGCGTTTGTGGACCTGAATGGTGACGGATCCTGGTCTCCGGGTGAGCCGATGGGTGTGGCGCCCCATGTGGATGTCGGCTGGAGCGAGTCGTCGTTCGAGGTCGAAATGACGGAAGAGAGCGCGGTCTGCCCGCGTATAGCTCTCAACTACGCGCTTCCGGAAACCGAGGCATCGATGTCTGGATCGTCGTCCTCCGGTTCGGCAAGCACCAATGCGGCTTCGTCACATGTGTACGTCTATCGCTGGGCGGTTGACGAGTACATGCCGCCGTCCTCGCTTGTGAATAGGTTGATCCTCAACAAGGAAATCATGGGCAGGGACTTCATCCACGAGGGCGACTTCCTCGCGAATGGTGTCTATGATATGGACTGGACGTACTTCCAGAACGAGGTGGTGAGGAACCCGACCGTTTATGGAGAAGGATTCCCGGTCACTTCTGTGACATACCGTGTCTATTCGCAGCCAGTCAATATTGATGCGGAGGCGCATTCCAATGCGGTGCCTTTTGTCGAGTTCGTGAAGAAGTTCGACCAGACGCGTACCGTCGCTGTTCCGGTGGCGCCGGGAGAGGACACCTCGATCATCTACGGCGCGCGGCCGACGTTCAGGTGGCGGATGGATAGTGACACCTATACCGCCTTTGCCATCCAGGTTCTTGATGCCGCCGGCACCACGCCGATCTGGAACTCCGGCACGCAGCTGGCACCGCCGCGCAACAGCGATGGCGAATACGCCTGGCAGGTGCCGCTCTATCCGGGCGATCAGACCGATCTCGGAAAGATATTCGCGAACACGAACAACTATACATGGAGGGTCACGATGTACAACGCGAAGTTCCAGACATCCGTCTGGTCGGCGACGCGCAAGTTCCGTGTGAACGTCTATGCGGAGGATGAAGTCAACATTGCCGATACATACGGCATCAAAGTGGCGGTCAATTACTTTGGTCCGGGCACCGTCAACACGGATGTGTCGAAAACGAACGGCATCCTCCGTGTGGAGGCGTACACCTCGCCTGATTTCTCAGGCTTGCCGGCCGGCCGCACATTTGTCCGTGACTTGGACAGTGTGACGGATACGGATCATGCGATCAACGCGACAATTGTCGGGCTCGTTCCCGGTACATACTATGTGCGTGCCTATATTGACAGCGACGGCGACTTCACGCGTGACGCCTGGGAATCCTGGGGCTATGCCTGCCCGCGTGGCGACGTTGATTCCGGCGCCATCTACACGCCCACATCTGTGACCATTGGCAACGAGCAACCCACGCCGTCCGTCCGGGTCTATGTTGAGGATTGCGACACCGATCAAGACTGCCTGCCGGATGTTTGGGAATACGACACGGCCGGGACGAGCAAGACGGACTTCCTCCTCAAGAAGGGTCCGATGGAGAACGATAACAATGGTTACATCTCTGTGAACCCGGATCTGCAGGCGGCGATCAGCGATCTCGTCAACGGCGGCCATTCGATCTCGCTGCTGTCCGTGGGACCGTCGCGAATGCCGAAGACGCTCGCGGCGCTGATGCTCGGTACTGATTCCGTGGATCCGTCCATCGACGCGACGACGCTCTCGATCAAGTCGTTGGCGCTTGCGGATGGCAATGTGACGATTGCGCTCGCCGCCGAGGCCGAGGATCCGGCCGCCGGAACGGTGTTCGTGTCGGATGGCATGGTCAAGGTCACGGTCATCGTGAAGTACGCCGACTCGCTTGACGGCGAATGGAAGTCGGTGGAGAAGGACCTTGAGAAGAAGATCGAGGACGGTACCGTGAGCGAAGAACTCACGTTCTCGCTCGAGGATCTCGGCCTCGATGCCTCGAAGGGCTTCTTCAAGGTTGAAGTCAAGCAATGACAACTGATAGATGATAACTGACAGAGGATAGAGGATAGGAGATGATGAGGAAGGATACGAGTCCGATTTGTGTGCAGAGCAAGACATTTGCCTTGCACATGGTTGGACTCTATCGCCTCCTTTCCGAAGAGAAGAAGGAGTTTGTTCTATCCAAGCAGGTTTTGAGGTCTGGAACGAGTATAGGTGCGAATGTGCATGAGGCGGTTCAGGCGCAAAGTCGTGCCGATTTTCTGTCTAAATTGTCTATCGCATTGAAAGAGGCTTCCGAAACGGAGTACTGGCTTGAAATTTTAATGGAGTCGTCTTATGTTTCTCAAAAGAAAGGAACGGAACTTATGAGTGAATTGAAATCTCTTCTTCGAATGCTGACTTCCAGCATCAAAACCGCAAAAGCAAATGCTTCATAATCTCTAACACTCAAAACTCAAATCTCTATCCTCTATCAGTTATCAGTTATCAGTTGCCATGAAAATTCTTGTTATCAACTCGGGTTCATCTTCGCTCAAATATCAGCTCTTCGACATGAAGAAGGGGGAGCGTCTCGCCAAGGGACTCATCGAACGCATCGGTTGCGGCGGTCCGAAGGATCATACGGAGGCGCTCAAGAAGGTTGTCGCCGATCTGGGCGCGCCGAAGGACATCGATGCCATCGGGCACCGCGTCCTCCACGGCGCCGAGATCTTCAAGGATTCCGTCCTTGTCACGAAGTCCGTTCTGGCGACGCTCGACAAGCTCGTCAAGTTCGGGACGCTCCATATGCCGCCGAACATCGGCGGCATCCGTGCGTGCCAGAAGATCTTCAAGGGCGTTCCGAACGTGGCCGTGTTCGACACGGCCTTCCACCAGACGATGCCTGACTGCGCGGCGATGTACGCAATCGATCCCAAATACTACAAGAAGATGGGAATCCGCAAGTACGGTTTCCACGGCACGAGCCACAAGTTCATCACGGCGGAGGCGGCGAAGTTCCTGAAGAAGCCGCTTGCCCGCGTGAATCTCGTCACATGCCATCTCGGCAACGGTTCGTCGATCGCCGCCGTCAAGAACGGCGCGTGCGTGGATACCTCGATGGGGCTTACGCCGCTGGCGGGCCTCGTGATGGGCACACGGTGCGGCGACATCGACGTGGGGGCCGTCCTCTCCATCATGGAGGCGGAGAAGAAGACGCCGGAGGAGATGGACGCTTTGCTCAACAAGAAGTCCGGCCTTCTGGCGCTCGCCGGTTCGAGCGACTGCCGCGACATCTGCGCGAAGGCGGGGAAGGGCGACAAGCAGGCCGAACTGGCGCTCGAGATGCTCGCCTACCGCACGGCGCTCTACATCGGCGCGTACAACACCGTGATTGGCGGGGCGGACGCGATCGTGATGACCGGCGGTATCGGCGAGAACTCCTCCGAAGTGCGCGAGCGCATCGTGAAGCGTCTTGGCGCGCTCGGCATCAAGCTGGACCGCAAGGCCAACAAGATTCGCGGCTCGCTCGGCGTGATCTCCACGAAGGACTCGAAGATCCCCGTGGTCGTGATTCCCACCAATGAAGAGCTCGCCATCGCCCAGGATACCGCCCGGATCGTTGGCAGATGACAGATGATAGATGATAACTGACAGATGATAGAGAGATAACTGAAATGAGCAAAGCACAGAAGATAACTGGAAGCGCGAAGCGCCAACGCGGTAGAGGAACTCTATCCTCTATCAGTTATCAGTTGTCATCTGCTCTATCCTCTATCAGTTATCAGTTGTCATCTGAAAACTAACTCTAAACTGGAAACTCAAAACTATCTTATGAACGCAATCGAGAAGATTATTGAGAAGGCCTCGGCGCTGAACGGCACGGTCGTGCTGCCCGAGGGCATGGATGCGCGTGTGATCACGGCGGCCTGCGCGTGCGTGGATCGCAAGATCTGCACACCCGTGGTTTTGGGCACGGCTGAGGAGATCGCCGCCGCTGAAGCGAAGGCGGGGCTGAAGCTTGCCGACCGCAACATCAAGGTCATCGACTACACGGCGGGCGATGCCGAACTTGAGGAAGCGTATCTCGCCGCCTGGAACGCCAAGGAGTCGAAGAAGCCGGTCGAGAAGCAGAAGATTATCGATCTCGCCGGTGCGCAGAAGACGCTCCGCACGAAGCGCATCTACTTCGGCGGTATGATGGTGAAGCTCGGTCGTGTGAACGGTCTTGTGGCGGGTTCGATCGCCTCCACGGGCGACATGCTCCGTGCGGCGTTCCACACGCTGGGCACGCAGCCGGGCGTGAAGACGGCCTCCTCGTGCTTCATCATGGATCTTAAGGCGCCCACGCCTTCGGGTGATGCCGTGCTGGCGTTCGGCGATTGCGCGGTGATTCCCGATCCGACCGCTGAACAGTTGGTCGATATCGGCCTCGCGACGGCGCAGACGTACCGCGAGCTGACGGGCTGCGAACCGCGCGTGGCGTATCTTTCCTTCTCCACGAAGGGGAGCGCGGCCGGTCCGCTCGTCGAGAAGGTGCAGAAGGCTGTCGAGCTGGCGCGCCCGAAGTTCGAGGCGGCCGGCATCAAGATGGATGGCGAGATGCAGTTCGATGCTGCGATCGCGCCGTCCGTCGGCCAGCTCAAGAACCCGAACGGGGCGATTCAGGGCAATGCCAACGTGTTCATCTTCCCCGATCTTCAGGCTGGCAACATCGGTTACAAGATTGCGCAGCGCCTTGGGGGCGCGACGGCCATCGGACCGAATCTTCAGGGCCTTGCCAAGGCAATGAACGACCTTTCGCGCGGTTGCAGCGCCGAGGATATTGTAGGCACCATCTGCGTGACTTTGCTGCAGTCCGCAGCAAAATAGTGGTTAGTGATTGGTGGCTAGTGATTAGTTTGAGGAGTTTAGAGTTTCCAGTTTAGAGCTTCGAGTCAACAATCACCATCCATTAACTAATGATCAACTAACTACCAGCCACTAACCACTAACGACTAACAACTAACCACTAATGACACTTTGGTACATAGCTCCGATTGCCTCTCTCGTCGCGCTGGTCGTGGCGATGGTTTTCTTCCGCTCGATGAAGCGGTCGAATCCCGGCGATGCGCGCATGTGCGAGATCGCCGGTTATGTGCGGCAGGGGGCGATGGCGTATCTGTTCCGCCAGTACAAGATCGTCTCGTTGGTGTTCGTCATCCTGTTCGTGATCTTTGCGGTCTTGGCGGCGGTGGGCGTCCAGAATCCGTTCGTGCCGGTGGCGTTCCTGACAGGAGGATTCTTCTCCGGGCTGTGCGGCTACATCGGGATGAAGACGGCGACGCACGCCTCCTCGCGAACGGCGCAGGCGTGCCGCAGTTCGCTCAACCGCGGACTGCAGGTGGCGTTCCGGTCGGGGGCGGTGATGGGTCTGGTCGTCGTGGGGCTGGGACTTCTCGACATCTGCGTATGGTACTTCATCCTCGACAAGTTCATCTACACTGAGGCCAACATGGCCTCGGGGCTGACCTTCCTCGGGCTTCAGCTCGTTGAGCCGGGCTGCACTTTCGCCGCGAAGATGACGCACATCACCACCACGATGCTGACCTTCGGCATGGGCGCTTCGATGCAGGCGCTCTTTGCGCGCGTCGGCGGCGGCATCTACACGAAGGCGGCGGATGTCGGCGCGGATCTCGTGGGCAAGGTGGAGGCGGGCATTCCCGAGGATGATCCGCGCAACCCGGCGACGATTGCGGACAACGTGGGCGACAACGTGGGCGACGTGGCCGGCATGGGCGCCGACCTCTACGAATCCTACTGCGGCTCGATCCTCGCGACGGCGGCGCTCGGCGCGTCGCTTGGCGGTGCGGACGTACTGAAGCAGGTCACGGCACCGATGATCGTGGCGGGAATCGGAACGGTGCTTTCGGTCGCCGGGATGCTGATGGTGCGCTGCAAGAACGACAACGCCACCCAGAAGGAGTTGCTGCGCTCCCTGCTGACGGGCACGCTCGGCAGCAGCGTGCTGATTCTCCTCGCGCTCGTGGGGCTTCACTTCACCGGATTCATCTCCTGGGGCGTGTTCGGCGCGGTCGTCGCCGGACTTGTTTCGGGCGTGGTGATCGGTCAGGCAACGGAGTACTATACCTCCGACGATTATTCCCCCACGCGCGGCATCGCCGGGCAGGCAGTGATGGGTCCGGCGACGGCAATCATCGACGGGTTGGCGACCGGCATGTATTCGGCGGGGGTGCCGGTCGTCACGATCTGTCTCGGCATTCTTTGCGCGTTCGGTTTTTCGGGCGGGTTCACGAATTTTACGGCGGGCCTCTACGGCATCGGCTTTGCGGCGGTCGGCATGCTTTCGACGCTCGGCATCACGCTTGCCACGGATGCCTACGGTCCCATTGCGGACAATGCGGGCGGCAACGCCGAGATGAGCGGACTCCCGGCAGAGGTGCGTCAGCGCACGGATGCGCTCGACTCCCTCGGCAACACAACGGCGGCGACTGGCAAGGGTTTTGCGATCGGTTCGGCGGCGCTGACGGCGCTCGCGCTTCTGGCCTCCTACCTTGAAGAGGCGAAACTCTGGATCGTCAAGTTCGCCGGCGACGGCTCGTTCATGGGGCTCAAGGGATCGGACATCCTGCCGCAGTCGCTTGACAAGTTCATGGGGAACTTCGATCTCACCGTGATGAACCCGCTTCTGCTTTGCGGTCTCTTCATCGGTGCGATGATGGCGTATGTGTTCTGCGCGATGACGATGAAGGCGGTGGGCCGCGCGGCCGGTTCGATGGTGGAGGAGGTGCGCCGCCAGTTCCGCGAGATTCCCGGCATCATGGAGGGGAAGGGGACGCCGGACTATGCGCGGTGCGTGGCGATCTCCACGGCGGGCGCGCAGCGCGAGATGATCGTGCCATCGCTCTTGGCGGTGGTCGTGCCGGTGCTGACGGGGCTTGTGCTCGGTATTCCGGGCGTGTTGGGGCTTTTGGCGGGCGGCATGGTGTGCGGGTTCGTTCTTGCGACGATGCTCAACAACGCGGGCGGCGCGTGGGACAACGCCAAGAAGTTCATCGAGAAGGGGGCGCATGGCGGCAAGAAGCTTCCCGACGGCTCCAAGAACCCGGTGCATGGCGCGGCGGTGATCGGTGATACGGTGGGTGATCCGTGCAAGGATACGTGCGGACCTTCCCTCAACATCCTGATCAAGCTCATGAGCATGGTTTCCATCGTGTTCGCGCCGGCGGTGATCCGGTTCTCTCCTGTCATTCAAAAGTGGATAGGACTTAACTGACGGTGATTGACAAGGCAGCCATATTGGCCTGCGCGAGGCGGGTGTTCGACGTGGAGATCGAAGGGTTGGAAAAGACCCGCGACTCCGTGGGTGAGGCTTTCGTCGCGACGGTCGAGCTGATGCTCAAGACGCTTGACGCGGGCGGGCTGGTTGTCGTCACGGGTGTGGGCAAGAGCTTGCAGGTCGCCGAGAAGATGAGCGCGGTGTTCGCGTCCACCGGCACGCGGTCGATCGTGCTCAACCCGGTTCAGGCGATGCATGGCGATCTGGGCATGACGGCGCCGCGCGACATGCTGATGGCCCTTTCCTTCTCGGGCGAGTCTGAGGAGATCGTGAAGCTCGTGCCGGCGATCCGCCGTCATGGACTCAAGATCGTCGCCGTCACGGGAGATTCCGAATCCACGCTTGCGAAGATGAGCGATGTGGTGCTGCCGGTGCCGTGCGGCCCGGAGGCCTGTCCGTTCGGCATGGCGCCCACGACGTCCGCCACGGCGACGATGGTCATGGGGGATGCGCTGGCGATGGCGATGGTCGAGACGCGCAAGTTCACGGTGGAGGAGTACGCCGGCAACCATCCGGCGGGGGCGATCGGCCGCGCGTTGACGCTTAAGGCGGTGGATGTGATGAGGCGGGATGAAGGTTTCGCGAAGGTTTCGCCGGCGGCGACGGTTCTGGAATCGCTGATGGCCATGACGAAGGCGAAGGCGGGGAGCGCGGTGGTCGCCGCGACGGACGGCAAGCTTTTGGGCATCTTCACCGACGGCGACTTCCGCCGGATCATTTCGGCGGCGGGAGGAGCTTCGGCCTCGGCGACCGATCTTCTGGCCGCGCCGGTGTCGGAGTACATGACGAAGTCGCCGCTGTTCATCCGTGACACGGCGTACGCCGCCGAGATCGTGAAGGTGTTTGAGAAGCGGCGGATCGACGACCTGCCGGTTGTGGACGGTGAGGGCCGGGCGGTCGGGCTCGTCGATATCCAGGATCTTCCCAAAATGAAAGTCATTTAACAGATGATAACTGATAGATGATAGATGATAACTGATAGATGATAAAGAGAGAAATGAAATGAGCAAGGCACAGAAGATAACTGGAGGCGCGAAGCGCCAACACGGTAGAGGAAATCTATCCTCTATCAGTTGTCAGTTATCCTCTGCTCTATCCTCTATCAGTTATCAGTTGTCATCTGAAAA
>CACZCD010000088.1 GCA_902779565.1 uncultured bacterium
CACGAACATGGCCGTTTGCATTAAGTCCCTGACGTCTGGCGCCTCTCCGACGGATGCTACGTGCTGGGGCGGCGGCGTCCTGCCGAAAGAGGGGAACGACTTCTATTTTGCCTATCGGTTCAATCCGTTCAAGAACTGGGATTTCACGCAGAGCAAGCTGATCTTTGACAACGGATACGGGCACTATTGGAATGGGTCGGCGACGATGGATCTCAATGCGAAGGCCTACTATGTCCTCAATCCCTGCAGCATCACCCTCTATGGCAACAAAGACTACTATCGTCGTTGGCGGGGCGGCCCGCTCACGCTGGCCAACGGGGCGAGCATGACTTTCAGCCTCCAGAATCTCTGCCCTCAGCTGCGCATCGAGTCGGAGGTTCGCGGCAACGGCAGTTTGCTTTTCAAGACCTACAATGATAGTGCCAATTACTGTTACCGGATGACGCTTGAGAACCTCAACACGAACTGGCACGGACGTCTGACGGTTTACGGATATACCAGTTCGACCTACCCCTACAACACGATCCTCGGCGATGCGCGGAACTGGGGCGGCGAGTTTCTGGCGGACACAAACACATACTCCGCCGTCACGCTCGGCACCAACACCTGCGTGTATGTCACGAACAACGTCTGCTTCAACGATCCGACGCGCGGATTCCGTCTCAAGAACTCTCCGCAGTTCAGGGTGAAGGAAGGCTTTACGCTGACGCTCTCCAATCAGGTCACCTACGCGGGCATGGTGACGAAGAGCGGAGAGGGCGTCCTCGAGCTCGGCGGCACGGCGCGCTTCATCGACGGGCAGGCCGAGACCGCGCCGGTCGAGTGGACGAACGTGCTTGCCGTCGCCGCCGGCGCGCTGAAGGTCTCGTCGAAGGAGGCGTGCGACGGCTTGGCGATCTCGTTTGCGGAAGGCACGAAGCTCGTCATACCGGCGGGTTCGGCCTACGGCCTCTACGACGTGAAGTGGAACGCGCCGCTCACGACGGCGGCGGCGGACGGCAAGATCGCCGTCGAGATCGACACGGCGGGCGCGGCGTTGCCGGAAGACGGCTTCACGACGACGATCGCCACGTTGAGCGAGACTGCGGGCGTCTCAACGGATCTCTTCAAGGTCGCCAGGATCCCCGGCTACAAGATGATGGGCGTCACGACACGGCCGACGGAAGACGGCGTAGCCTATGACGTGAGGTTCGCGAAGTTCGGCACTACGTTTGTCATCAGGTGAACCATGTGAGGACCCTGAAGGGTCATGCCTTCGACTTCTGGCTTCCATAGAAGAGGGGGAATTATGAGACCCTATGAAGGGAATTTTGAGACCCGCGAAAGGGAATTTTGAGACCCACGGACAGAATCACTTTGCCTTATCAATGGGAATTATTAGCCCCGTTGAGCGGATTAGATGCCCAGTATGGCCCTCATCGCAGGGTTAGACTTTCTTGAGCCGATAAGCAATGCGCATGATCTTTGAACCTGGGCATTTCAAATGGGACCGTCGGTGGACGGCCTCTTGGTCTTCCAGTAGCTCTATGACTTTTCATGGCGCATATTTTACCATATCCATTGGAATCTGGCGGGGACAGACCCTGGATGGTTGAGGGTGGGCAGGCGTATCTTCGGGATAATTTATCCCGGATTTCCCGAAATAAGCGCGAATGGGATTTTATGTGGCAGCGCGATTTGTGGTAAAATATGCGGCAACGAAAAGGAATGTTGGCGCAAGCCGCAGCCTGAAAGCGAAGGAGGAACAAATATGGCAAGGATCGGAAGAAGGGCGTTTCTGGCGTCGTCGGGGGCGTTTGTGGCGCTCAGCGCGCGGGGGGAGGAGAAGCCGCTCTGGAAGGCGGGGATCGTCACGGATACGCATGTGAAGCGCACCCGCGAAAGCTGCGAGCTCGTGAAGAAGGCGTGCGACCTCTTTGCGGAGCAGGGCATCGACATCTTCATCAACTGCGGCGATATCGCGGACCATTACTACCCGGAGGCGTATCCGATCCTGAAGGAGCTGACCGACGCCGCGTTCCCGGCGAAGCCCGCGAGGAAGATCTGGGTGTACGCCAACCACGACCGCATCGACCGGCAGGACGAGCCGTGGGAGAAGGTGATGGTGGACGTGAAGCGCCTGCTCGGCGCGACGAACGACATCTACGATTTCATCGACATGAACGGCTATCCGCTCATCGTGTTTCCGCAGTGGCAGGACCGGAAGCGGGTGGAGAAGATGCTCACGGACGTGTGCGCCGACCCGAAGTACGCCGGGAAGCCGGTGTTCGTGTTCGACCATGTGCCGCCGGAGAACACTACCGACAACTCCATCACGTGGGGTTCGCGCACGCGGCTCGACATCTATTCGAAGTTCCCGCGCATCGTGGACATCACTGGGCATGCGCACGGCTCCCTGCGGAGCGAACTCAACATCTGGCAGGGCGCGTTCACCGCCGTGAGCATGGGGTGCCTGCAGGTGTGGGGCGGGCATGCCGTGGGCGGCGCGCCGGCCTCCAAAAAGAACTACGGCGCGGTCGTGATGGAGGTGTACGCGGACCGCATCGTGTTCCGCCGGTTCGACGTGCGCACGAAAGAGGAGTATGGCGTGGACGAGCGGTGGACCGTGCCGCTGCCGTTCGATCCGGCGACGGCGCCGTACCGGCGCGACCGCACGGCGGCGCTTGAGCCGGTGCCGCAGTTCCCGTCCGGCGCGACGCTCGCGCTCAAGGCCGCTTCGCCGTTCACGGCGGTGGACATGACCTTCCCGCGCGCCGAAAGCCGTCACGGCACCTACATCTACAAGGTTCAGGTCACAACACCGGAGGGCGAACCGCTCACGCGCAATGACATGTTCGGGCAGTTCTATCTGCCGGAACGCGAGCGCACCGCGACGCTCACGCTCAAGCTGAGCGCGGGATACTTCGACGCCGGAAAGAAGTACCGGGTGCGCCTCACGCCGTGCAACTGTTTCGGCAAGGGCGGCAAACCGATAGAGGCGGAGTTCACCGCGCCGCCGGCGGAGGGATACAAGACCCTGTTCGAGAGCGCCGATCCGATGGCGGAGTGTCCGTTCATCACGGGAATGGAGGGCGGCAAACGGCTGGAGGCGAAGGATGGCTGGTACGAGATCGGCGCCGGCTGCCAGCGTCTGGAGTTCCCCGGAATGGATTGGCGCGCGAATGGGCGTTACCGCTTTACGATCGACATGGAGACGAAGCAGCGCGACGTGCGCACCTGGACGCTTGTGCTGCGGAACGCCAATCCGCGCCTCAAGGCCTACGCGCATGCCCGCATCGCCACGCCATGCGGCGATTCCGGCAAGATGCGCTATGTGACGGATTTCGGCAAGACCAGGCCGGAGCTGCACTTCAACCTGCTTGTGCAGGAAGGCGGCACGGGGAAGGTGCGGTTCAACCGCGTGAAGATTGAGTATGCGAAGGGCTGATACGGGAAACCCCGGCGAACATCCTCTGGCAAATCAAGGACGATCGATCAGGTCGGCCATCGCATTGCGCCAGGCGTAGAGCGCTGCCGGGTCGTCGTTGAAATCGTTCATCGTGTTCATCACGTTCTTGGGCACGTCCAGCAGCGCCTTCGCCTCCGCCGCCCACGGCGCATCCGGGTTTGCGGCGAGCTTCTTCTCGAGGAGGAGCGCGTAGGCGTAGTCCTCGAGGCCATCGCGGAAGTTTTCGAGCCGGAGCGTGGCGAGCGGTTTGCCGCCGGGGCCGACCGCGGTCCAGCAGCCGTCGCCGTTGAGCGTCATGAAGCTGCGCGTCACCCAGTCGGTGAACGGGCCGTTCGAGATGGGGCGCTCCGCGTTCCAGATTGAGATCTCGTAGTAGAGGAAGCCGTCCGGGCGCATCCGCACCGTCTGCGCGCCCATCAGCATGCGCAGGTCGATCGGCGGGAACTGCGTGAAGCCGTTCGCCCACGTGCCGCCCGGCCCACAGCAGATGTACCACCACACCTGATGGCCGGCGGCGCGTGACTTCTCCGCCTTCGCCTTGTCGAAGCGGGGCGTGAGCGGCGTGAACCAGTCCATCACGTCGAGGCGCGTCCCCACGCCGAACTCGTGGTCGTAGGCCGTGGTGGAGATCGGTACGCCGGGGAATTCCTTCTTGAGGATGTTCACGCATGTGCGGATGTTCTCGAAGAAGTTGGTGTTCACCTCGTCGCAGCCGTAGAGGTAGGCCTTGTCGAGGATCCCGAGCTCCTTCGCCTTCTCATAGTTCCGCCGGAGGCGCGGAAGGGTGGATGCGCGCCATTCCGCCTCGGCGTTCTTGCCGTTCTTGAAGTAGCTCCAGTAGCCGAGGTTGAAGCAGCCGAGGCGTCCCTCGTCGCGCAGCTTCGTCAGCACCTCCCAGTGGAGGTTCGTGCGGGTGTAGAGCGAATCCATCGTGAGGTAGTAGTCGGCGAGGAAGTCGCCCCATTCCGGGATGCGGCCCTTCACCAGCATCACGGGACCTTCGGGATCGGCCGCCTTGCGCTTCGCCTCTGCGTGCGCCTCGTTGGAGGTGTTCGTGTAGTGCGCCATCGGCCCGAACGTCACCGCAAGCGGCAGGGGCGACGCCTTCGGCACCTCGAACCCGTTCACGCGCACGGTGAACGGCAGCTTCTTCCCGAACGGTTTGCCGTCCGTCGCCGTCACGCCGCGGACGGAGAGCGCCCCCTCGTATTCGCCCGCCTTCTGGTCCGCCGGACAGCGCACCCGGATCCAGAAGCTCTGCACGGTGCCTTTCTTGATTTCGATGCCGTCGAGGAAATCGAGGATCGGGTCCGGATACCAGGCGTCCGTGCAGCGCTTCGACTTCTGCCGGTAGCCCGGCGCGTCGTTCGTCTTCTCGGTGTAGTGGGTGGTCATGCAGTACCGTGACGTGGGGAAGGTGACCCATGCGTAGCCCACCACGTCGCATGCGATGTTGTCCGCCTTGAGGGTCTCCGCGTCCCAGAACGCCCACCAGTCGCGCTTGCGTGAGAGGTCCGAGCAGGAAACCTTCACGTCCCGGAGGTCGGAGTTGCTGCAGGTGACGAGCAGCTGGAACGACTCCTTCTCGCGGCGCGCGAGGCGTACAGCGCAGGACTCCGCCGGTTTCACCACCGATTCTCCGCATGGGAAAACGCGCTCCATCGAGGTCGCCGTTCCCACCGTCACATCTGCCGCCGCCGTCAGACCCAACGTCAGCATGGCTGCAACACAGCATTTTCCGGAAAGCATCATCAATCTCCTTTTTCTTGTTTGAACTGCGGCAAATCATATCAAACTTCATTCGGTGGGTCAATTGAACCCTGTGCGGCAGAAAGTGGTTTTGGGGCGTTCGGATTCGGCAAGTTGTGGTATAATTACCACCCGTTATGCGCTACATAGTCGTGATTATCGGTGCGGTGCTCGTGAACAACTTCGTTCTGAGCCGCTTTTTGGGGTGTTGTCCGTTTCTTGGTGTGTCCAAGAAGACGGAGACGGCGGTCGGCATGTCCGGCGCGGTCGTGTTCGTGATGACGATCGCGGCCGCCGTGACCTGGCCGCTCGACCACTACCTGCTGCAGCCGCTCGGGCTTGGCTATATCCACACGCTTGTGTTCATTCTGGTGATCGCGGCGCTGGTGCAGTTCATCGATATCGCCATGAAACGCTTCCTGCCGCCGCTCCACGCCGCGCTCGGCATCTTCCTGCCGCTCATCACCACGAACTGCGCGGTGCTCGGCGTCGCCGAACTGAACCTCAAGAACGGCACGCCGTTCCTCGAAAGCGTGCTGTTCGCCTTTGCGGCGGCGATTGGTTTTGGCTTCGCGCTCGTCATCTTCTCTGGCATCCGCGAGAAGCTGGCGCATGCCGATCCGCCGCGCTGCTTCCGGGGCGTGGCGCTCGCGCTCGTCACGGCGGGGCTGCTCAGCTTGGCGTTCATGGGCTTCAGCGGGCTCGTGAAGACGCCGTATTGATAGTTGGTAGTTGATAGATGATAGATGACAGATGATAGGTGATGGATGATGGGAGATAGGTGAAGAGGTCTGTATCGGGGAGTGGGGCTTCAGCCCCAAAAGAAAAAGGAGAAGTTTGATGGTAGCGATTTGGATTGCGGTCGGTGTGGTGGCGGCGGTTGGCGCCGTGGCCGCGCTGGCGCTTGGCATTGCCGATAAGTACCTGTCGGTGCAGGAGGATCCGCGCATCGGTCTCGTGACGGCGGCGCTTCCCGGCGCGAACTGCGGCGGCTGCGGATTCCCCGGCTGCGATGGTTACGCGCGTGCGCTTGTCGCCGGCACGGCGGCGAACGGCGCTTGTGCGGCCGGTGGTGCGGCCTGTGCGGAGGCCGTCTCGAAGATTCTCGGCGTGGCGGCTTCGGCCACCGAACGGCGCGTGGCGGTTGTCCACTGCTGTGGTACGCGCTCGAACGCGATCCGCGTGGGCGACTACAACGGCATTGCGGACTGCGCCAGCGCGGCGGCGGTCGCGGGCGGCGACAAGGGGTGCCGGTTCGGGTGCCTTGGCTACGGCGCCTGCGCGAACGTCTGCCCCAAGCATGCAATCTCGATCGTGGATGGTCTCGCCAAGGTCGATAAGCGTCTCTGCATCGGTTGCGGCAAGTGCGTGAACGTGTGTCCGCGCAAGGTCATCGAGCTGGTGCCGGCGAAGGCGACGCTCCATGTGCTCTGCAACAACCCGCTGCGCGGGCCGGAGGTGCGCAAGGTCTGCAAGGTGGGCTGCATGGGCTGCCATCTCTGCGAGAAGAACTCCGGCGGCAAGGAGGCGGGCCACTTCACGTTCGACGGCTTCCTCGCGAAGGTCAACTACGAGAACTTCCCCACCGACGCCGTGATTGTGGAGAAGTGTCCGGCAAAGTGCATCGTTGAGGATGCCCACTTCGAATCGGGGCATTGATTGAGAGGCGGAAATCCATGAAGACAGTCAAGTCAAGTTTCAAGTTCCACGGCGGTGTCCATCCCGAGTACCACAAGGATCTGGCCCGCGACAAGGCCATTGAGGCGATTCCGCTCCCCGGAACGCTCGTCATTTCCATGAGCCAGCACCTCGGCGCGCCGGCGAAGTGTCTGGTGAAGGCCGGGGACAAGGTCGTGAAGGGGCAGCTCATCGGCGAGAAGGGCGGCTTCATCTCGGCGAACGTTCATGCGAGCGCCTGCGGCACGGTGAAGTCGGTGGAGCTGAAGCAGGGCGCGGCGGGCGGCTACGCGAACGCCGTGGTGCTCGAAACCGAGGCGAGCGACGAGACGGCGTACATGCCGCCGCTCGACTGGAAGACCGCCACGCGCGAGGAGCTGCTGAAGCGCGTCGATGAGGCTGGCATCTGCGGCATGGGTGGAGCGGGCTTCCCGAGTTCGGTGAAACTCAATCCGCCGCCGGACAAGCATTGCGAATATCTCATCCTGAACGGCGCGGAGTGCGAGCCGTATCTCACGGCCGACTTCCGGATGATGCTGGAGCATGCCGACCGCATCCGTACGGGCGTGGAGATCATGCGCAAGGTCCTGAACGGCCCGGCGGTGCGCATCGCCATCGAAGCGAACAAACCCGAGGCCATCGCCGCGATGGAGACGGCGTTCAAGGATATCGAAGGGAACGTGGAAATCGTCATTCTGCCGGTTCTCTACCCGCAGGGCAGCGAGAAGCACCAGATCTATGCCACGGTGAAGCGCATCGTGCCGGAGGGCGGACTCCCGATCGCCGTGGGGTGCGTGGTGGAGAACGTCGGGACGGTCGCCGCGATTGCGGACGCTGTGACGCTCGGCAAGCCGCTCATCGAGCGCGTGACGACGGTGACGGGCGATGGCGTGAACGAGCCCAAGAACGTGCTGGCGCCGTGCGGCACGCGGTACGAGGACATGGTGGCGTTCGCGGGCGGCGCGAAGGAGAACGTGCGCAAGGTGCTTTCGGGCGGTCCGATGATGGGCTTCAACGTGGCGGATCTCGGCATCTCCACGACCAAGACGACTTCAGGGCTGACGCTTCTCACGGAGAAGAGCGTGTTCCAGTATTCGTCTCACGCCTGCATCAACTGCGGTACATGCCTCCGGGCGTGTCCGATGAACCTCAACCCGGCGGCGATTTCGTGCGCGGTGGAGTCGGACGACATCGCGGACGCCGAGAAGCGCGGCGTGATGAACTGCATCGAGTGCGGTGCGTGTTCGTTCAGCTGCCCCGCCTACCGCGACATCACGCAGAACTGCCGCCGCGCGAAGGCGGCGATCCGGGCGCGGATCGCGCGCGAAAAGGCCGCAGCCGCTGCGAAGGCGAAGGGGTGAGAAGTTTAGAGTTTAGAGTTTGGAGTTTAGAGTTTAGAGGTTTGACAACTAACGACTAACAACGAACGACTGAAGACAATGAAACTGATACTTTCAAGTTCCCCGCACGCTCACGCAAAGAACAGCGTGCATTCGATGATGCGGGACGTGATTCTCGCGCTGCTCCCGGCGGCGGGATGCGCCGTTTGGTTCTTCGGGATGCGCGCGGTGTGGCTCATCGCCACCTGCATTGCCGCTTCGGTGGTGACGGAGGCGGTCTGCCGTCTCGCGATGAAGCGCGAGAATTCGATTGGCGACCTCTCGGCGACTCTCACGGGGCTTCTGCTCGCGCTTAACCTTCCGCCGGATCTTCCGCTCTGGATGGCGGCGGTCGGCGGCGTGTTCGCGATCGCTGTGGCGAAGCAGGCGTTCGGCGGCCTCGGCTACAACCCGTTCAACCCGGCGCTCGCCGCGCGTGCGTTCATGCTGATTTCGTTCACGGGCGCGATGACCACCTGGGCCTTTCCGCGCGGCTACGAGGCGGTGGAGGCGGCGACGAACGCGACGCCCGTGGACGCCGTCACCTGCGCGACGCCGCTGGCGCTCATCAAGAAGGGCGATGTCGCACAGCTTGCGTCGCTCAAGAGCCTGCTTCTCGGCAACATTGGCGGCTGCATCGGCGAGACGTGCGCCATCGCGCTGCTCGTCGGGGCGGCGTATCTGCTCATCCGGCGCGTGATCACCTGGCACATCCCCGTTTCGTTCCTCGCGACGGTCTTCATCTTCGCGTTCTTCAAGGGCGGCGTGCCGCCGGTCTTCCACGTCCTTTCCGGCGGTGCGATCCTCGGCGCGTGCTTTATGGCCACGGACTATGTGACCTCGCCGATCACGGCCAAGGGCAAGATCGTCTTTGGTGTCGGTTGCGGACTGCTTACGATGTGCATCCGCTCGGGCGGAGGCTATCCGGAGGGCGTGTCGTTCGCCATCCTGATCATGAATGCCGTCACGCCCCTCATCAACCGCTACACCCAGCCCAAACCGTTCGGCCGGGCCTGATCTGCGGAGGAGATGTGTGTTTGAGAGGTTGCCGACAGTTGCGGATTAAACCGGAGCGTCGCTGATGCAGGGCTATACCTATTCCATATTCTCCCTCGTGGCGATCGTGATCCACCTGATGATCAACTTCAATCTGATCATTGGGCGGGGCGCTGCCTTCGAGCACGGGGCGCGCTACCGCAGCTTCCAGATAGGCGTCCTGGCCTATTTCGTCGCCGATGCGGCCTGGGGCGTCCTGGCGGGGCTTGGCTGGACGCGCCTCCTGTATGCGGACTCCATTCTTTATTTCCTTTCCCTCGCCGTATTCGCTCTTCTGCTGGGGCGCTTTGTCATCACCTACATTGGACTCGGCAAATGGACGGCGGGTTTGATCTCCTGGGCCGGTTATACGTTTCTGGCCATCAACGTTGTGCTGCTGGCGGCTAATTTCTTCAACGGCTGCTTCTTCTATTTCGACGGGGAAGGCAAGTATCTTTGCGGCAGCATGCGCGACCCGGTCTTCTATCTTCTGATCGCCCTTAACCTGCTGATCTCGGTCGTTGTGTTTGCGAAGGCCATCAGCAGTCGGGATTCCGCGCACGGCCGCATCATGATGGTGCTCGTACTCTGCCTCTCCTTGACGGCGGCTCTGATTCTTCAGGTTCTTTGGCCGATCACGCCGTTCACCGCGCTCGGCTGTCTCCTTGGCAGCTGCTTCTTCCATGTCTTCGGCATCCGGGACGAACAGGCGATGAAGCACATGGCCGCCTTGGAGGATGCGCTTGAACGGGCCCGTTCGGCCGAGAAGGCCCGGAGCATGTTCTTCAGCATCGTGAGCCATGACATCCGCACGCCGCTCAACGCCATTCTCGGCTATTCCGAACTGCTTCAGGACGGGCTGAAGTCCGAGGCCGAGAAGGTCGAAGCGCTGGAATCCATCCGCGCCAGCGGCACGACGCTTCTGCAGCTTGTGAACGACGTCCTCGATTTCGCGAAGATGGATACGGGGAAGATGGCGCTCCAGTTGACGCCGGTGCGGCTGGATTCGTTGACGGGCGAGGTGTTAACCTCCTTCCGTTTGGCGGCCAGCAAGAAGGGAATCGAACTCGTCAACCGGACGGCGGGCGTGCCGGCGGTGATGCTGGATTCGCACCGTCTCCGCCAGATTCTGTTCAACATGGTCGGGAATGCTGTCAAGTTCACCGAACGGGGCTCCGTGACCGTTGCCGCCTCCTATGCCGGTACGGATCTTGAGGTTTCCATCGCCGACACCGGTTGCGGCATCGCTTCCGACATGCTGACGCGCATTCTGGATCCATTCGTGCAGGCACAGGACCCGAACCATTCCGCCTATAATGAAATCGGAACGGGGCTGGGGCTCTCCATCTGCCGGCGGCTGGTTGAGATGATGGGAGGTAAACTCGTCGTCGAAAGCGAACTCGGGAAGGGCTCTACGTTCAGGATTCGCATCCCGGGCGTGGCGACCCACGAGGGGAATCCGGAACCGGTCGCCGCGACGAGCTCGCCAGCCGTTCTGAAAAATCTGCCGCAGCATGTGCTTGTCATTGACGATTCTCCCGTAAACCGTTCTGTTCTAAAGGCCTTTCTGTCGCGGGCGGGCGTCGGCTCGGTGGAGGAGGCGGGCGACGGTAGGGAGGCGCTCGCGAAACTTGAGGTGGCCTGGAAGGAGGGGCATCCGCATGATTTCGTCTTTTCGGATTTCTGGATGCCGAACCTGAACGGTCTCGAGTTCATCGAGATGCTGCGCGCCGATGCTCGTTTCAGCCATCTGCCGGCCTATGCCGTAACGGCCGACACGGAGTGCAAACACGACCCCCGCACGGATCTTTTCACCGGAATCCTCCTCAAGCCGATGACGTACGGCAAGCTTGTGGAGGTGTTTACCACAACACCGTTGACATCGCCGTGAACCGAAACATGTTTGAAAATCTTCAGTCTCGCCCGACGTCTCGGCGCGGATCTCGACTCTGCAAAGGGATGATGCTGGTAGCCGCTGTAGCCGCGCTGCCGCTTCTCGGATACGTGCCGGAGCCGCAGCCCGTGAAGAGCGCGGTCGAAATCACCGCGTTGTACTATCCCGGCACGGAGCACAGACCCGAATGGGACATGGTGGAGCAGACGCGTCCGGAAATCAAGCCGTTGCTCGGCTGGTACGACGAGGGCAATCCGGAGGCGATCGACTGGCAGATCAAGTGGGCCGTGGAACACGGCATCTCCAGCTTCTGCGTCGATTGGTACTGGAACAAGGGGTATCGCCGTCTGGAGCATTGGGTGAAGGGCTACTACAAGGCGCGATACCGCAAGTATCTCAAGTGGTACATGATGTATGCGAACCACAACCAGCCCGGGGCGCACTCCACCGAAGATCAGATCGCCGTCACGAAATACTGGATCGACAACTACTTCAAGACGCCCGAATACTACACGATCGACGGCAAGCCGGTCGTCTGCTACTGGGCCGCCGGCAACCTCGACCGTGATTTCATCGCCGAGGCCGCGGCGCGCGGCGAGACGCTGGGACCCGGCGAGGGCATCCGGCGGGCCTTTTCCATCAGCGAGAAGATGGCCCAGGAGGCGGGGCTTCCCGGCATCCACTGGCAGCTGATGTGGAGCGACACGGCGTACGATCCGGTGTATGCGGTGGCGAAACGCGCGATCGGCTTCTCATCCGCGATCAGCTACGGACTGGTCCACAAGGCGCGCCTGCTCGCGCCTGTGGCGGCGGCGAACGTACAGGGGCTTACGTACGACATGGTGATGGAGGCGATGCCGAAACTGTGGCAGGCGAAGGCGGTGCAGCGTGAGCTTCCGTGGTGGCTGCCGATCCCGACGGGTTGGGACGACCGCCCGCGCTCCTTCTCGCATTCGACCGTCATCCGCGACCGCACGCCGGAGAAGTTTGCCGCCATCTGCCGTGAGGCGCGGGCGTTCTGCGAGAGCCACGGCGTGAAACATGCGGTCATCCATCCGATCAACGAGTGGCAGGAAGGAAGCTACATCGAGCCGAACGAGGAATTCGGGTTCGCGATGTACGATGCCATCCGCGATGCGTTCTGCGAGCGGCCGGCGGCGGGATGGCCGAAGAACCTCCGGCCGTCGGATGTCGGATTGGGTCCCTACGACTATCCGCCGTCGTTGCGTTCGGCCGTGCAGAGCTGGAATTTCGACTCCGGCACGATGGAGGGGTGGTATCGCCAGCCGTACGGCGGCGGTGAGTTGGAGGTGAAGGACGGCGCGCTCAACTTCTGGATCACCCGATGCCGCAACTACAACATCCGCCAGCGCGTCGCTCCGTTCGATGCGTCAAAGTACAAGGCGTTCCGCATCCGCATGAAGATTGCGCTGAACGAGACGGCGGGGATGGGTGGCGTCAAGACGCCGGAGATGCGGCTCAAGTGGGGGACGAAGAATCAGCCGATCATCGGCCCTGGGCTTGTCGTGGATGACAGACGATCGCTCGCGGGCTGTTCGGTCAAGGTTGACGGCGCGTTTCACGAATATGTTCTCGACCTTTCCGCCAATCCAGACTGGAAGGGATGCGTGGAGGAGCTTTGGTTCGAGGCGTGCCAGATCAAGCACGCCCGCGTCGCCATTGACTGGATGCGGTTTGAGTGATCGAATAGACTCCTAAAACCCCGTGTTGAATCGTCTGTCGCTTGCGGTGGAAACGGGCGATGAGTCTTTCTCTCGCCTATCCGGAAAACTGACTGCGGGTAAATTCATATTGACAGAAAAAATCGCTTTATGGTACATTACACCCAATTCGTTCATTAGGGAACGTGTCTATGGGAATATGCATGAAGGATTCAAGGAAAACTTGGTGTTTAGCGGCAATTGTGGCCGCTCTTTGCTTCGCCATCGCAGGAAGTGCACAGGCGAAGGTGGTGGATTTGGGCGTTGGTGGCTATGTGACGGACAGCCTCGTCGCGAACTGGGATGGGATCTGCAATGTGAGCGCCGACCAGTTCCACGACCCTTCGGCGACGGCGTGGAGCGATCTCGTATCGGGACGCACGGCGAATTTCGTGGCGGTCACCTCGCGTGAGGGCGGCCTCGGCCATTGGGCGACGAACGGCTACTATTTCGCCGGCGCGTCGTATGCGCAGATCGGCACGGCGTGGAATCTCGGCAACGTGTTCACCGTTCAGATCGTGTGCGACTACAATGTTGCGGATCAGGCCGCCATTTCGTATCCGAACTATTTCGCCGCCCCGAACGACTTCTGCATCTTCGGGAACGATAACGAGTTTCCCATCAACCACACGATATCCGTAGGTTTTCATAGGAACTACCTTGCCTCTTTTCATATCATTACGCTTTCGCCATTTGATATTTTCCGAGACATTCTTG
>CACZCD010000089.1 GCA_902779565.1 uncultured bacterium
GAGGGGCAATCCATCCGCCGCTACGGCGCGCTTGGCTTGGTCGCGATGCCTCCCTGCGCCAATCGCATCCGTCCCGGCGGCGTCTTGCCCCTCGCGGCGTCGGATTCGCTCTGGCCCCGTGGCAGGCACGCCGCTCCCTTGCGCGCTATCGGCACATGTCTGTTTCTGCGGCGCGCGTTCCGCGCGCCTTAAAATGAGCAATGTGAGCGCATCATCCCGTAATTGCGCGGAGAATGCTCTTGATATCCGTTCCGTACGGCCATACTCTCGTACGGCGCAATAATGGATCACGATGCAAATGTGCGACCATTTTTCTTCCAAATGCATTCATGAAGTGTCAGTCGCAAATGCGATGCTCTTCAACGCGACACGCTTCTCTTCTCGTGCCACAGAGGTGCGGAGCGGGCTGGAGGGGCGGCGGCATTCCCCGCGCCCCGACATGCAAACACACCACTCACACACGCACCACTGCCATCACACGCTTACGCATCAGGTGCAGACACGCAGTTCAAACCATTACAACTTCAGATGACACGGCTGTGGTTTTGCAAGGGGCTCTATGGTATAATCTGATGCATGAATTTTGAGGGAATAGAGGGCGCGGCCGCGAGGAGGGGTTGGTGAGGTTCCACATCCATACCTACGGCTGCCAGATGAACGTGCGGGACTCGGAGGCGGTTAGTGCGATGCTGACCGCCGCCGGACATGTGAGGGCGGCGGGCGAGGAGGACGCCGATCTCGTGATCGTCAACTCCTGCACCGTGCGCCAGAAGGCGGAGGAGAAGGCCCTCGGAAAATGCGGCAACCTGTGTGCGGCCAAGGGACGTCCGCAGATCGTCGGGCTGATGGGCTGCGCCGTCAAACGGTTGGGGGCGGACATCTTTAAGAAACTGCCGAAACTTGATTTCGCCGTTGGGCCGCGCCGCTTCGGTCTCATCCCCAAGATCGTCGCCGATCTTCAGGCGCAGGGCTATCCCACATCGCGGACGGGCGCAAACCGTCTGGAGCTGCCCGACGAGGACGAGATCCCGGAGGGCCTTTCCGCCCATGCCGACGCGCCCGTTGACGGCGGCGCCGACGCGTTCAAGAGCTATGTCACGATCTTGCTGGGCTGCGACAACCGCTGCAGCTACTGCATCGTTCCAGATGTCCGCGGACACGAGTATTCGCGACCGGCGCGCGAGGTGATCGCCGAGGTGGCGGCACTGGCGGCGCGGGGCGTGAAGGAGGTCTGCCTTCTCGGGCAGAGCGTGTTGCGGTACGGCGTGCGCAACAAGGCCTGGTTTGAAGAAGACCCAACCCTCCAATATTCCGAATCGTTTCCCCGTCTCCTTGCGGCGTTGAACGAAATCGACGGACTGGAGCGGATCCGCTTCACGAGTGCGCACCCGAAGGGCTGCACGGACGAACTCGTGCGCACGTTCCGCGAATGCCGGAAGGTCTGCCGCCACATCCATCTGCCCGTGCAGTCCGGGAGCGACCGCATCCTGAAGGAGATGGGGCGGCATTATACGCGCGCGGAATATCTGGCGGCGGTCGCGAAGCTCCGCGCGTTCGATCCGTCGTTCGCCGTCACCACGGACGTGATTGTCGGCTATCCCGGCGAAACGGAAGAGGATTTCGAGGCGACGCGTTCGCTGATGGAGGAGGCGGGGTTCGACAACGCGTTCATCTTCAAGTATTCGCCGCGTCCCGGCACGCGCGCCGCCGCCTTGCCGGACGATGTGCCGACGGCCGAGAAGGAGCGGCGCGATCAGGTGCTGCTCGCGGATCAGGAGCGTCGCGGCGTTCGGCGGAACCAGACGCTCATCGGAACGGTGCGCGAGGTGCTGGTCGAGGGGCCGAGCCTGCGCAACCGGGCGCGCTGGAGCGGACGCGAAACCGGCAACCGGATCGTGGTGTTCGAGCCGTCGGTTCCCGTGGCGGTAGGGGCGATCGTCCCGGTGCGCATCACCGAGGCCCATCCACAGATTCTGGTGGGGGAGCTCGCATGAGGGCGTTTGCGTTTGCGCTCCTTCTCGTTCTCGCCGGGTGCGGCGGGCCGCCCGACGTGGAGTCGCTCGGCTGGCTCTCGATGGGCACCACCGCGCAGCTGTCGTTCAAAACCGCAGAGGGGCCGTGTGCGACGAACGAGGGTCTTGCGTTCGGCGAGGTGAAGGAGATCTTCGAGGAGGTGGAGCGCAAGCTTTCCATCTGGCGGCCCGATTCCGAGATCTCGCGCTACGTCTCGCTTGATCAGGTCTCGCCGGAGACGCGGCCCTGCTACGAGGCGGCGTTTGCACTCCAGCGCAGCTCCGGCGGCGCGTTCAATCCGTTTTGGCGTGGACCGGAGAAGGGACCGGATCTGGGCGGCATCGCGAAGGGGTTCGCCGTCGATCTTGCGGCGGCGCGGCTTTTGCGCGGCGACGGCGTCCGGCGCAGTCTGCTGATCGATCTGGGCGGTAACCTGAAGGTCGTGCGCGGCACGTGGCGCACCGGCATCCGCGATCCGTCTCGACCGGACGGCATCGTGCGCACGCTCACGCTCACCAATGGCATGGCCTGCGCGACGAGCGGCGAATACGCGCGCGGCAAGCACATCCGCGACGGCCGGACCGGCGCTCCCGTGACGAACGATGTCGCGTCCGTCACCGTCGTGCATCCTTCGAGCGCGATGCTGGCGGATGGCCTTTCGACCACGCTGTTCGTGCTGGGGCGCGAACGCGGAACGGCGTTCCTGTCGGCGCACTACCCGGAGGCGACGGCCTATTGGGTGATGCGCGGTGCGACGGAATGAGAGACCACCCGGAAACGGAACGTGCAAGGTATGGTATAATTCGCGGAAAAAGAAAGGACTCTATGATGAATAGGATTGGGATTGCGGCGGTTGTTGCGGCGGCGGCGCTTGCGCATTGCGGCGCGGCGGTGAAGGTGTCGGAGGCGTTCGGGTACGATCCCGAGGACTCCACGCGGTTCCTGCAGGCCGCGCTGGATTCGCCGCACCGGGAGATCATCATCGATGCGCAGAAGACCCCTTGGGTGTCGATGCCGCTCGTCGGCCGGTCGAACAAGACGATCCTCTTCGAGGACGGCGCATGGATCCGCGCGAAGCGGGGCGCCTACAAAGGCATCTCCGACATCCTCCTGCGTTTTAGCGGCTGCACGAACATCACCCTTCGGGGCGCAAACGCGAAGAACTGCGGCCTTCGGATGTGGCGCGACGACTATGATGATCCGGCGCAGTACAAGCACAGCGAATGGCGGCACGCCCTCGCGCTGCATGGATGCGCGGATGTGACGCTCGAGGGTTTCTCCGCCAACGAGTCGGGCGGTGACGGGCTGTACGTGAGCTCCGGCCCGGGCATGAACCGTGGCTGCCGCAACGTGAAGATCCGGAACTGCGTCTTCGACCGGAACTACCGGCAGGGCATCTCGGTCATCGGCGTGGACGGGTTCGAGGTGGAGGATACGGAGCTGACGAACACGAAGGGCACCCCGCCGCAGTCCGGCATCGACTTCGAGCCGAACCGGCCGGAGCAGGCGCTGTGCGGCATCGTGATGCGCCGGTGCCTCGTATCGGGCAACGAAGGCAAGGGACTCGACATCTCGCACTGCAACTCGGGCGCGATCACCGATCCGATCGACATGCTGTTCGAGGATTGCGTAGTGGTCGGCAACCGGTCGGGCTTCGACTACGGGAACGGCATGCACGACCAGGATGTCCATACCGACAGTGGCGTGGTGGTGGTGCGCAACTGCACGTTCAAGGATCACCGCCAGCACGGCATCAACATCCACAAGCACTTCAACTCCGGCGGCAAGGTCACGTTTGAGAACTGCACGTTCGAGAACTGCTGGACGACGGATCCGCGCAAGTCCGACATTTACCTTTCCGTGGAGGGGCACATGGTCGGGCCGCCCGACGCGGTGGTGTTCCGCAACGTGACGGTGACGCAGCCGCAGGAACGTTCGGTGCTTTCGCACACGAAGCGCAGCATACCCTATCGCGGCCACCCCACGATTATCGACGGCGAGGTGAAGCGGCTCGTGAACGGGAAGGAGACGGTGTTCCGCTATGACGAAGCCTGGCGCCGCGCGACCTTCCCGTTTGCGGACGTGAAGATGCCGCCCACGCTCCCGCGCGTTCCGGCGTCGCTCAAGGGCGTGAAGGTGACAGACGTGGCGCCGGGCGAGATGCGCCCCTGTGCCGCGCTATTCGTGCGCGGCTCCGCCAAGTACGTGTTCCATGCGGCGAAGCCGGGTCCCGTCCGCTTCCGTTTCCTCCAGTCGCTCATCGGCAAGGGAACCTACGCCCGCGCCCGCGACATCGCCGTTTTGCGTCCCGGCTCGCGGAAGACTCTCGCGAAGCTTGAACCGCCGCGTGAGCCGGAGGGGGGCGAGGTGACGTTCAATGCGCCCAAGGCGGGCTTCTACGAACTTGCGGTCTCGTCGGGCGGCAACGGGATGGCGCTCGTCGCCGCGACGGTGCCGGTTGCGCTCGATGCGACGGAGGGAATGGTGCCGCTGGTCGGGCCGGGCCGGATGCCCCACCGCCGGAAGTATGTGGAGGCGAAGAACCGCGTGTGGTTCTGCTTGCGCGAGGGCGAGAAGGTGGAATGCGACGCCTCGAGCGATGGGGTGGAGACGCTTGGGCTCGAGGTGTTCGATCCGGACGGGAAGTCTGTCGCGCGCGTGCCCGCCGTGGACGGGATGGAGTGCCTCCAGCCCACCCCGCGCCCAGGCGTCTGGTCTCTGGAGGTCAGCAAACCCTCGGTGGGGTGCTACGAAGACCACCGGATTGGACTGAAGGGCATCCCGGGCTGGCTTTTCGTGAGCGAGGGGCGTTATTGGCGCTGATTCGCGCCTTTTTCGCACTTTTGGAAAAACTTTTAAAAATTTTTAGATCCCCCCTTGCTTTTTTCGGGGGAATATGGTTTAATATGCGCTCTTTTTGACACAGGAAGAAGAAGAGACTCATCATGAAAGTTCGCAGTTCTGTTCGTCGCATTTGCGAAAATTGCCGCATCGTTCGCCGTAAGGGCGTGGTGCGCGTCATTTGCACCAATCCGCGTCATAAACAGCGTCAGGGCTAACTAACCAAAGGAAACAAAACACATGCCGAGACTCATGGGTGTGGACATCCCGGGCAAGAAGCATAGCCGCTTTGCGCTCCGCTATATCCACGGTATTGGACCGAAGCGCGCGGACGATGTTCTCGCCGCTTGCAAGATTGACCCCGCCAAGAAGGCGGACGATCTCACACAGGATGAGATCCACGCAATCACGACCTTCATCCAGGATCACTATCGCGTGGAGGGCGACCTCCGCCGTGAGGTGTCCCAGAACATCCGCCGCCTGATCCAGATCGGCTCCTATCGTGGTCTGCGCCACAAGAAGGGGCTTCCGGTGCGCGGTCAGCGCACGAAGACCAACGCGAAGACGCGCAAGGGGAACCGCAAGGCCTCCTCTGCGGCGATCCGCGGTGCGGCGCCGAAGAAGTAAGCGCTTTTTTGAAACAACAGGAAAGAAATGAGCGAAGAAACACTCAAGCAGCCCGAAGTCGCCGCGGAAGCGGCGCCGATTGCTGCCTCTGATGCCGCCGAAGGGGCGGCCGAGGGCGCCGGAGCGCCCGCCAAGAAAGTCCGTGCCGGCAAGTCGATACCTGCGGGTATCGCCTTCATCCGCAGCACGTTCAACAACACGCAGGTGTCGATCGCCGATGCCCGCGGTGGTGTCATCGCCTGGAGTTCGGCTGGCAAGGCCGGGTTCAAGGGATCCCGAAAATCGACGGCGTTCGCCGCGACGATGGTGGCGCAGGACGCCGCCCGTATCGCTGTGGCCAAGGGAATGCATGAGTGCGAAGTGCGCATGCAGGGCGCCGGTCAGGGTCGCGAATCCGCCGTCCGCGCCATTCAGGCCGCCGGTATCCGCGTCACGATGATCACCGACACGACGCCGCTCGCGCACAACGGGTGCCGTCCGCGTAAACGGAGGAGAGTGTAATATGGGTCGCTATACAGGTCCTCGGACCAAGATTTCCCGTCGTTTCGGTGAGCCGATCTTCGGACCGGACAAGGTGTTGGAGCGCCGTCCCAACCCGCCCGGGCAGCATGGCGCGAACAAGCGCCGCAAGAAAATGTCCGAATACGGCACGCAGCTGCGTGAAAAGCAGAAGGTCAAGGCGATCTACGGCATGCGCGAGAAGCAGTTCCGTCTGTTCTTCGAGCGTGCGAAGGCGAAGCAGGGCGTCACGGGCGACATCATGCTCGCCATGTGCGAATGCCGCCTCGACAACATTGCCTACCGTCTCGGATTTTCGCCCACGCGTGCGGGTGCCCGTCAGTTGGTCTCCCACCGTCACGTCACGGTGAACGGCCACATCTGCAACATCCCGAGCGCCATCATCCGTCCCGGCGATGTCGTCTCCGTGCGCGAGAAGGACCGCAACATGGTCTCCGTGGTGGAGTCGCTCAAGGGGCACAAGTCGCCGGTCGTCGGCTGGCTTGCCTGGGATGAAGCGAAGATGGAGGGTACGCTGCAGAGCGTTCCCGGCCGTGAAGAGATACCCGAGAATGTAGAGATGCAGCTTATCGTCGAACTTTTCAGTCGTTGATAGGTTGGGCCGCAGTTTTTTCCGTTTTCTCAAAGGAGGTTTTCCATGCCGATCCGTTTGAGCCGTTTTGAAATGCCGCACAAGATCGAGAAGGACGAGAGCAACGCCACCGGTACGTACGCCCGCTTCGTCGCAGAGCCGTTTGAGATCGGCTATGCGCGCACGATCGGGAACTCGCTGCGCCGCGTGCTCCTCTCCTCCATCGAAGGTTGCGCGATCTCCAGCGTGAAGATCGCCGGCGTTCATCACGAGTTCGCCACGATCAAGGGGTGCGCCGAGGATGTCACCGACATCATCCTCAACCTGAAGCGCGTCCTGCTGAAGTCGTTCTCGCGCGAAGCGACCTCGATTTCGCTGAAGAAGAAGGGGCCGTGCACCGTGTATGCCGGCGACTTCGCCGAATCCAATTCCATCGAGGTGCTCAATCCCCGTCAGGAGATCTGCACGCTCGAGTCCGATGGTGTCCTTGACCTTGAGTGCGAGCTGAAGGTCGGCCGCGGGTTCTGCCTCGCGGACGCGAACAAGACGCCCGATCAGGAGATCGGCCGCATCGCGATCGACTCCATCTTCTCGCCTGTCACGCGCGTGAACTTCCTCGTGGAGAACACCCGCGTGGGCCAGCGCACGGACTACGAGAAGCTCATCCTCGACATCTGGACCGATGGCCGCGTGACGCCCGACGATGCGCTCAAAACCGCCGCCGCCGTCCTCCGCCGCCATCTCGACGTGTTCGTCGATTACGCGCAGGAGGAAATCCTCGAGTTCGAGGAGGGCGACAACAAGGGTGCCGACGAGCGCGAGCGCCTGCGCAAGCTCCTCAACATGTCCGTCAACGAGATCGAACTTTCGGTCCGTGCGGCGAACTGCCTCAACAACGCGAACATCGCGTCGGTGGGCGAACTCGTCTCGAAGACCGAGGCGGACATGCTCAAGTACCGCAACTTCGGCAAGAAGTCGCTTACCGAGATCAAGGACAAGCTCAAGGAGCTCGGCCTCTGCCTCGGCTACAAGTTCGATGCCGATCTGCTTGAATCGAAGAAGTAATTTCAGGAGACACCGACAATGCGTCACCAGAGAGTTGTTAAGAAGTTCGGGCGTTCCAAGGAACACCGCGATCTCATGATGAGGAACATGGTCTCGAACCTGATCCTCGCGGAGACCATCAAGACCACGCTGCCGAAGGCCAAGGAGGCCCGCAAGCTCGCGGAGAAGCTCGTCACGATCGCCCGCAAGGGCGACCTCGCGGCGCGCCGCCTCGTGGCTTCGCGTCTCACCCAGCCGAAGGCGGTGAAGAAGCTGTTCGAGAAGATCGTGCCGGCGCTGGAGGGCCGCAAGGGCGGCTATACGCGCATCCTCAAGCTGTTCACCCGCAAGGGCGATGCGGCGAAGATGGTGCTGCTGCAGTGGGTCTGCGTCGAAGAGATCAAGGACGAAGCGCCTGCGGCCGAGGAGAAGGCCGCCGAGGCGAAGTAAGAAGGGGTAATCCCTTTTTGAGACAGACCGGCGAGTCCCACTTCGGATCCGTCGGTCTGCGTTTTTTTTCAGGGCGCGTGGTGAAACGGCAGACACGCTGGATTTAGGTTCCAGTTCCGAAAGGAGTGAGGGTTCAAATCCCTCCGCGCCCACCAAGACAACAAGAAGGAGAACTGAACGATGAAGCGGTTAGTGGCGATGGCTTTCTTGGGCGTGTGCGTGGCGGCGACCGCCGGCACCCGCAAGATCACGGTGCGGATCCCAACGGAGAATCTGGACGAGTTCCGGCGCGTGGCCGAGCTGGCGAAGGAACTGGGCGCGAACCATGTGTGGGCCACGCAGATCGAGCCGTCGATGTGGATCTGGGACCGCGACCGCACCGATCCCTATCCAAACTGGGGACTCGAGAACGCGACCGTCTTCAAGTTCGTGGTGCCGGAGGCCCTGAAGGAATGGCTCCCCGCCGACTACGCCCGCCGCAACTTCGAGACGCTGGCGGCGCGCGGCAAGATCCTCCGCGAACTGGGGCTCAAGGCGCAGTTCCAGGGGAATGAGCCGGCCTTTTTCCCGGAGGAGGTCTATCGCGCGCATCCAACGTGGCGCGGGCCGCGCTGCGACCAGGCGCGCCGCGCACGCCACGAATACTATGCGCCCTGCGTGGACAACCCCGAGGTGCGCGCGCTCTACTTCGAGGCGGTGAAGACGATCTGCACGGCGTGTCCGTTCGACGCCTTCTCCTTCCTCTCCAACGACTCCGGCGGCGGTCTCTGCTGGGCCGAGGGGCTTTACGCCGGCGAGAACGGCCCCGCCCGCTGCAAGGGCCGCTCGATCGGGAAGCGCATCACCGACTTCCTCTCCATCTTTCAGGAGGCGGCCAAGGCCGCCGGGCTGGGCGACGTGGAGGCGAATGTGTTCCACATCGGGCAGACCGACGAGATCAAGACGCTTCCGCTTCTCAAGCCCGGGCAGAGCGTCAACAACAAGACCCTGACCACGCAGGCGCGTCAGGTCGGCGTGGGGCGCGCCGGCTACGGCGACTTCACGTTCCCCGTGTGGCTTCTGCCGCATCTCGTCGACTATGCGCGCGGGCTGCAGCGGATGGCCGCCGCGAAGGACGCGAACCTCTCGTTCACCTTCCGTTCGCTCGAGGATGTGGACGCCATCGAGTTCGTGAAGCGCTATCAGGGACGGATCGCGCCCGGCGAAGCCGCCGCGCAGAAGGCGCTTGAGGAATTTGCCGCGTCCCGCGTCGGCGCGGAGGACGCCGTGGTGCTCACCGGCATCTGGAACGACCTGGAGCGGATCTACGAACGGGTGGACTACATGCAGACGGGCGGACGCATCTTCATGCTCGGCACCGTCCACCAGCGTTGGCTCACGCGTCCGTTCGTTGCGTTCCCGGAGGAGCTCAAGCCGGAGGAGAAGGACTACTACCGCGCCTATCAGTTCCAGGCGCAGACGGAGGCCGATGCGGACGACATGTCCGACCTCCAGGCCAACAAGTGGCTCAAGGGCTACGGGGCGGCCAACCTCGTTCAGAAGACGGTGTTCCGTCTCTCGCCGATCATCACCGGCGCCATCGCGTCCGCCGAGAAGCTGGCGAAGCGGCATGCGAACGAGCCGTATGGGAAGGAGCTTAAGCTTCTCGAGCTGCGCCTCAGGGCCTTCCGCTTCGTCATCCGCAACATGCTCCGCGCGGTGACGTTCCAGGACCTGATGGACCGGAGCGACCGCCATTCGCCGCCCAAGCCCGATAGCCCGGCTCTCCGCGAACAGGGGGATGCGCGGCTTGCCACGATCAACCAGCTCGTGCGGGACGAGATCGATGACAGCCTCGAACTGGCGGCGCTCATCGATGCGGCACCGGGGCGCCTCTTCGATACGGCCCCCACGAAGGCGTTCACGAGCGTGATGCACTTCGAGCCGGATCTTTCGGCGTCGCTCCGCAAGAAGGCCGAGATCATGGAGAACCACCGCCGCGACTTCCTGCGCTTCCTCCGCAGCTACAACCGCTAATCCCCATCCCTTTACACGCTCTACACGTTCTACACGGCTAAACTCCAAATCCTAAACTGGAAACGCTAAACTCCCGATGGACGACCTACAGGTTCCAATTCCGCCGCGATTGGACGGCGATCAACTCTCCGCCTACGTCATCGAGGCGCAGCGGATCGCCGATGAGGCGATGCTTCAGGAGGAGCAGGCTGACGCTTGCTTGGGCATGCCTGAAGAGGAAGGCGCAGCGGGTGATCTGTTTCAGTGGGATAAAAAAGCCAGGCCCCGGAGATTTTCTCGCCGTCACGCCGTTCTTGTGGAGGCGATGCCTTGCCGATCGCAGGCAAAAGAGCCTGTGGCGCCGCCGTCCCGCAAGATGCCGCCGGATCTTCACGCCGCCGTCCTGAGCTTCCCGGCGCGGCTTCTCACCTACGTCAACGAGAAGTGCGGCGGCGCCGCGCCGATGGCCTACAAGCGCGCCGGCGTGAGCCGCCAGATCTATTCGCGCATCGTCTCGCGCGACGATTCCACGGTGGACAAGCGCACCGCCATGCTTTTCTGCGTAGGCCTCCAGCTCGAGATGAAGGAGGCGGAGCTTCTCATGAAGTCCGCGGGCTACGCGTTCTCCGGTACGCTTCCGGAAGATCGGGTGTTCAGCTATTGCATTGAGAAGAAGATCTGGAACCTGCTCGACATCAACGACATCCTCGTTGAGTGCGGGCTCCGGCCGCTGACCGCGGAAAAGAATCCGTATCAGTGATGTCAATGCAGGATTGACATTTGCGCGGCGACGGCTTTTTTGCGTTGCGCTTGTGGTATCATCCGCCCCGTTTCAAACGAAAGGAGCATACCATGAACAACAACGAGAAAAGCTACATGCATGTCGCGCTGGTCCTCGACGCATCGGGGTCCATGGCGGGAATCCGGAACGCAACCGTCGAGTCGCTGAAGAAGTTCTTCAAGGGATTCGCGAGCGAGGAGGATAAGACCATCCTGGACGTCTGGCAGTTCAACGACAAGGTGCGGCATATCGTCGATGGCGCCGACCTCGCGAAAGGCGCGCCCGAGACGCTGGAAGGGTACGAGACCGACGGCTGCACCGCGCTCTACGATGCGGTGTGCGTGGGGATCGACGAACTCGGGCGGAAGCTCGCGGCGATGCCGGAGGCGGAGCGCCCTGACGGCGTGGCCTTCGCCATACTGACCGACGGATTCGAGAACGCATCAACGGACTTCACCGCCCGGGACGTGAAGTCGCGCATCACACACCAGACAGTCAAGTACAACTGGCAGTTCCAGTTCCTCGCCGCGAACCAGGATGCCATTACGGCGGGTACAGGGCTCGGAATCGCCGCGCGCGCCTGCGCCCAGATCGACGCAACGGAAGACGGCATCGAGTGCATGTGCGCCTCGGGAGGTTCGTTCTCAATGGCGTTGGGTGAGGCGCGAAGGGTCGCCCGCAAAGTGCGTTCCCTCCGCCGGAAATAGTCCACCGTATAGAAACTATCCATGCGTATAGTCTGATTGTGGGGAAAACGCCAGAACTGTCCCGTTTTTGCATTGGCACGCAATGTGCTATGTTGAAATGGGACAGTTTACCCATCGCAGACTGTCTGGCAATTGAAAAAGAAGAGAGAAGTCAGAATGGAAGAATACTCCGAAGAAAAGACGATTTTCGAGTTTGAGAATGATTCGCTTGTCCTTTCTGTGTGGATAGACGGCTATGTCGATGATCCAGACTATGAAGAAGATGGGCTTGTTCCTGATGATCCGAGACTCAGATGCAATGGCCTCGCTTGTGGGCGAAATATTAAAGCCAAGGATGGTAGCGGATTTGGGTGCATGTTCTGTCCTGAAATCATCATGACGCATGATGTCGTGGCGTTGAGAGATGGGGTAGGAGAGTTTCTGAATGGCGCCATTGATAAATTTGGACCATTCCCGAAACAGAACCCTTACGGCGGCGACTGCCCATTTTTCAGCCTTGAACTGAAACGGAATGAAGTTGGCAGTGTTACTTTTGTCGCCATAACGGACGTCCCAGGAAGTGGGGTGCACGAAGTTAGCGGCTTGATGACCAACGATCGTCTTAAAGAGCTGCATGAGTATTTCACAAGAATAGTGGAATGGTTCCCTCCGCGCCCCGAAGAAAAACTCACCAGCGAAAACGATAAATAGCATGCGATACCAGTTCTTCATATGTAAACCTCGAGATAAATTGGACAGCCTTGAGAGGAAATGAAAATGGCAGACTTTGAAGTGATTCTGATGTGCGGGATACCGGGAAGCGGCAAGACGACGTTCTGCCGCGAGCGGCTTTTCCCGCAATACCTCTACATCTCGCTTGACCGGCTCCGGACGCGGTCGGCGGAGGCGGAGCTGTTCGCATTTGCGTTGCGCCGCCGCAAGAGTTGCGTCATAGACAACACGAACATCAGCAGACAGGAACGGGCGCGATACATCCCGGCGGCCAAGAAGGCCGGCGCGCGCGTCGTCACCTATTGGTTTGAACCCGACGTCGGCGCATGCCTTGCGAGAAATGCGGGGCGGACAGGGCGGGAACGGGTGCCGGACATTGTCATAAGGGACAAGTCTTCGCGATTCTCTGCGCCGGACAGGACGGAGGGCTTCGACCAGGTCTTCAAGGTGTCCATTGCAGATGACGGTTTCCATGTGGAGGAACAGAAATGAGAAAGAGTTCGCTTGGCGACAGGATGAAAGGATACGAGTGCGCCGCTGAGATGCGACTCACGCGGCGGCTTCCGATGATCTTGCGCCTCGATGGCAAGGCGTTCCATTCCTGGACGAAGAAGACGGGGTGTGTCCGGCCGTTCGACCATACGTTGATGGAGATGATGTTTGGTCTTGCGAAATATCTTTGCGAGAATGTCGGTGGAACCGTCATGGGCTATACGCAATCTGACGAAGTGTCGCTTTTGGTGCGGGACGATCAGGCGATCGACACCGAGGCATGGTTTGATAAGCGCATCCAGAAGGTCGTGTCGGTTGCATCATCGCTTGCGACATACTGGTTCAACGCGAATAACGAATTTGAGCGGAAGGTGCCCGCGTTCTTTGATGCGAGGGCGTTCGTGCTGCCGGAGTGCGAGGTTAGAAACTACTTCATCTGGCGTCAGGAGGACGCAACGACCAACAGTCTGTCGATGCTGTCGCAGAGTCTATATCCGCAGAGCGAACTTCAGCGCAAGAAATGGGCGGAGCTTCAGGACATGTGCTGGCGCAAGGGACGCAACTGGAACGATCTTGAGTCCATTGAGAAGCGCGGCGCGTGCGTTTGCAGGCGCACAGTCACGGTTGAGGGAAGGGGCGGCCCATGCATACGCCGGAAATTTGTCCTCGACCGTGAAATCCCCATCTTCACTTCTCCTGACGCGGAGAACTGGTGGCATGAAGTCGTGGGATGAATATTCCCCAAACTCCAAACTAACAACTAACGACCAACCGCAAATCCAAAAACCTTCTTTTCGTGACAAAATCAGCTTTTGAAAATCTCCTTTTCGTGACAGGGCCCTATTGCATTGCTGGATTCGGTTTAGCGT
>CACZCD010000090.1 GCA_902779565.1 uncultured bacterium
GAGATTGAGCGCGCTTCGTGGATTTCGCATCCGTCGACGCACGATGAGGGCGACGGGCTGTTCGTCAAATACCGTCGTGCGTTCCGTGTGGAGGATCGAGGGCCGTTCGAGATCGACGTATCGGGCGACGGGCGCTTCACGTTGCTGCTGGACGGTGAAGTGATTTCGAGAGGGCCGCATCGCGGTCTGGTTGAGAACTGGCAGTTCCAGTCCTACCGGCTTGACCTCGAGCCGGGCGCGCATCTGTTGGAGGCCGTCGTGTGGAGTGCCGGTGAAAAGGCGCCACGCGCCCAGCTTGAGCATCAGCATGGCTTTGTCCTGAAGGCGAGCGGGGCGTATGACGCGATCCTGACGACGGGCAAGGCCGCATGGGAGGCCGGGATCCTGCGGGGAACGCGATTCGTGACGTTGGGACAGAGCGGTGCCTTCGGAATCGGATGGGAGACAAGCGCCGCCGGGACGGGGCTTCTGGATGAGCAACCGGCGGAATGGGTGGCGGCCTGCATCCGCGTGAAACCGCAGGGTGAGAGTGTCGCGGGAGGCGTGCGTCGAAAAGGGCGGCTTCTGTACCCCTCGCAGCTGCCGGATCAGCTGCGCCAAACAATTCGGCCTGGTGAGGTCGTGGAAGGGGGCGCGCTGTGCGGTCGCATCCCGAAGAACACGAAGCGGCGGCTGCTTTGGGATCTCGGCGACTATTACTGCGCGTACCCGGTGCTGAAGGTTTCGGGCGGCGCGGGCGCGACGATCCGATGGGGCTGGGCGGAATCGCTGCGTGGGGCGGACGGCGCGAAGGGGAACCGCAACGAATGGCGCGGCAAAGCGTTCAACGGGTTTGGCGACCGGTTTGTGTGCGACGGACGGAATGACGCCGTGTTTACCGCCCCTTGGATGCGTTGCGGACGGTGGTGCGAGCTTTTGGTGGAGACGGCGGATGCGCCGCTGGAGATCCGGGACGTGTTCATTGAGGAGACGCGCTATCCGTTGGCGCGGGAGTGGTCGTTCGCGTGCTCGGACCCGTCGGTGGACGAAGTGCTCGCCCTTTGCCGTCGTGGCATGGAGGAGTGCACGCACGAGATGCTGTTCGACTGTCCGTTCTATGAGCAGCAGATGTATCCCGGCGACGGTCGTGTGGAACTTCAGGTGCTTGAGGTGATCAGCCGGGATCGGCGGATTGAGCAGCGGGTGGTCGAGCTGTTCGACCTCGCGCGGCGCAACGATGGTTTCGTGCCGATGAATTTTCCGTGTTGGCTACATCAGGAGTCGGGCACCTATACGATGTGCTATGTGATGATGTATGGTGATCTTGTTCGGTGGGGCGCCGATGAAAAGTGGCTTTCGGCGCGTCTGCCGGGGTTGCGTCACACGATGGGCGCGTTGCAGCGCCATGAGAACGAAGAAGGGCTTCTGACCGATCTGCCGGGTTGGCCGTTTGTCGATTGGGTGCCGGAATGGAAGCATGGCGAGGCCCCTGACGGACGGGTGCCGGGCCGGGCGAATGCAATCCATTCGCTGTTCTGGGTACTGTCCATGCAGAGCGCCGCCGCCGTGGAGCGGAGGTGTGGTGACGAGGCGCAGGCCGATTATTGGCTTGGCCGTGCCCGCCGTACGTTCGATGCGGTGCGGAAGCGCTTCTGGGATGAGGGGCGCGGTCTATTCGCGGATGACCTTGCGCACGGGAAATGGTCGGAACACGCACAGGCGCTTGCCATGGTTACGGGCTTGATGCGGGCGGAGGAGGAGAAACGCGCGTTTGAAGGACTGATTTCGTTTCAGGATCTTGCGCGGGCGACCGTGTATTTCTCCCACTATCTCTTTGAGGCCTATTTCCGCCAAGGACGCGGAGATCTGTTCCTCAAACGGTTGGATCTGTGGCGTGATTATGTCCGGCTGGGCCTGAAAACGCCGTTGGAGAGCCCCGGTGCGAATGCGCGAAGCGACTGCCACGCTTGGGGTGCGCATCCGATCTACCACGCGCTTACCGGTCTTGCCGGCATCCGGCCCGCCTCTTTGGACTACGCTAAGATTGAAGTCGCGCCCTCACCTGGCGGTCTTTCGTTCATACGGGCGGAGGCCCCGCATCCGCACGGGAAGGTCGCCGTTGACCTGCGCTTTGAGGGAACAGGCGTGACGGGAACGGTCACGTTGCCGCGTGGCGTCGGGGGCGTGTTCAAGTGGGGCGGCGAGGAGCATCCGTTGGCGCCGGGCGGGAATAAAATCGGCGTGAAGGGGGCACCGGGCGAAAGATTGGTGAAATGATGATCATTTTTTGGCGAAAATGAGATTCATCTTTCTGATGCGATTTGATACAATACCCCGCATAAAAAACACTAACCACTAATCACTAGCCACTAATCACTATGATCACACAGACATCCATCAGCTACTACGGACTCAACTATGTTGAACATGCCGAGGCGGACTTCAAGGAAATGAAGGCGCACGGCGTCACGCAGGTCATCCTGGCCGTGACGGAGTTCGATTTCGACTTCTGGCGGCCGAACATCCCCGCCATCGTCGCGAAGGCGCACGAGCTGGGGCTCCGCGTCCTCATCGATCCGTGGGGGAACGGCAAGTATTTCGGCGGCGAGCAGGTCTCGAAGTTCCTGCAGGATAACGTGGAGAACCGTCAGGTCTCGGCGCTCACCGGCGAGAAGCTGCCCTACGCCTGCTTCAACACGAACTCCTACCGCGACTACTTCAAGAACTTCTGCACGACGCTTGCCCGCGAGGCGAAGCCGGACGGGTTCTTCTGGGACGAGCCGCACTACGCATTCCCGAAGGGCATCGCGTCCATCACGGGCGGTGTGGCGGACGACTGGACGTGCTATTGCCCTGTCTGCCGCAAGCGGTTCGAGGACTACTACGGCTATCCAATGCCGAAGTACATGACGAATGACGTGAAGCAGTTCCGCTGGCGCGAGGCGCTCGTGGTCCTCTCCGAGACGTCGAAGGCGCTGAAGGAGATCGACCCGAAACTTGAGATCACCTGCTGCGTCCATGCCACGCAGAACGGCTATTACGTTTCCGAGTACCGCGGCTACGACAACTGGGACATGGTGGGGGCCTGTCCCGACTTCGACGTGTTCTCCACGACGATCATCAACTGGGCGTTGCCGGAAGACTTCTATCTCGACATCACCCGCCGCACCGTCGCCATCGCGAAGAAGTACGGCAAGAAGTCCGAGCGCTGGCTCATGGGCTACTACAAGCAGCCCAAGGATTGGGCGCAGGTGGCGAAATGGGTCGATCTTGCTGTCGCCGAAGGTGTGGACCGCCTCGCCGCCTGGACGTACCGCGGCGGCTACGGCACGGTCGTCGGCGCGCCCGATGCGCTCAAGCTCTGGGACACCATTGGCGAGAACTACAGGAGAGTGATTAGTCGCTAGTCGCTAGTGCATAGTCGTTAGCCGTGTAGAAGTGTAGATGTGTAGGGGGGCGGCAAGGCCACGCCGACCGGAAAGCCATGTCTGAATATCTTGAAAGCATTGTCGAGATCCTGACGCAAATCGAACGGCAGGAGGCCGCGGCACTGGCGTGCGCGGCGGAGGCGGTGGCCGATGTCATCTGCCGCGATGGGCTCGTCCATGTGTTCGGCTGTGGGCATTCGCATCTTGCGGCGCTCGACACGTTCTACCGTGCGGGCGGGCTCGCGTGCGTTTCGCCGATGCTGGATGAAGATCTGATGCTTCACGACGGCGTGGCGAAGTCGAGCCGGATGGAGAAGATGTCCGGCATTGCGCCGGAGGTGTTTCGCCGCGCGGGGGTCGATCCCGCAAAGGATCTCGTCGTGGTCATCTCCGCAAGCGGCAAGAACGCCGCGCCCGTGGAGATGCTGCGCACCGCGAAGGCGGCGGGCGTGAGGACGGTCGCGATTTCGTCGTCGGCGTATCGGGCGCATGGCGGCGTTCTTCTCGATGAGGCGGAGATCCCGATTGACTGCAAAGTGCCGCATGGCGATGCCGTCATTGCTGTCGGCGAGGCGAAGATGGGTGGGCTTTCCACATACGCGTCGATGTTTATTCTGAATTCAATTCTGATCGAGGGAGCGAAGAAGGCGGTCGCGCGCGGCGTCACGCCGCCGATCTACACGAGCGGGAATGTGGAGGGCGGTACGGCGCGGAACGTCTCGCTCGAGGAACGCTACTTCGGAAGGGTCAAGCGTCTTTAGTGGCTAGTGGCTAGTAGTTAGTGGCTAGTGATTAGTTTAGAGTTTAGAGTTTCCAGTTTAGAGTTTAGAGTTTGGAGTTTAGAGTTTAGAGTTTGGAGCAAATGGGGTGAACGTGAAACAGGTAAAGATTGCGGTCATAGGACTTGTCGGACGGTCGATGTTTTTTGAAGTGCCGCGCTTTCACGCGGGCGGCGAGACAATCCATGCGACCAACTTCCATGAGGAGTGGGGCGGCAAGGGATTCAACCAGGCGATCATGGCGGCGCGGCAGGGCGCGGCGGTGTCGTTTCTCGGCAAGGCGGGAAGCGAGGCGGACGCCACCGCGATTGAAACCTTCTGCGAGACGGAGGGCGTTGAGGCGCACATCTATTTCTCACGTCCTGCCACGGAACCGACGGCCTGCGCGGCAATTCTGACGGACGGCACCGGCGAGACGCGTGTGACGGTCGCGCGCGGCATCGAGCTGGACGAAGCCGATGTCGATTTCGGCTTCAAGGAGCCAATTGCGGCGGCAGACATCCTGCTCCTGAACAATGAGGTCCCCGATGAGGTCAATCTCCGCGCCTCCGAAATCGCTGCCGCGCATGGCGTGCGGATCGTCTTCAATCCCGCACCGGCACGGCCGATTCCCGCTGTGTTGGCGGAACGCGTCTTTCTCTTCACGCCCAACGAGTTTGAGGCGTCCGCCTTGGGCGATGTGTCGGGTGAAGTCGTCACGACGCTTGGCGCGCGCGGGTGCCGCATCCGTTCAACGGGTGAGATCATTCCGGCGCCGACTGTGCGGGCAGTCGATACGACCGGTGCGGGCGATACGTTCAACGGCGTTCTCGCCGTGCGGCTTGCAGAAGGGGATACGCTGGTGAACGCCTGCCGTGCGGCCAACGAGGCCGCGGCCCGTTCTACGACCGTGCGGTATGTGTTTGGTGTTCCCGAAATGTAGGTTGCGAGAAGGAATTGGTGTCATCCGATTCGTTTTTTTGAAAGATGTCTTTGCAATGTGTCTTCCCAAGTCTAGCATGATGTAATCACGATTTAAATTTTCTGTGGAGTTTGATACAATACGCCACATAGGAAACACTAAACTTCGGAGAGAGAGGATCACGAAAATGACGAGCGGTATGAGAATTTGGGTGGGTGCGATGGCTCTTGCCCTTGCGTTTCAGACCTTTGCCGGCAACGAGGCGAATCCCGATGCGATCGAGCTTGCGCCGCTGCCGATGCCGGTCGAGTTCAAGAGTGATATGGACAAGCCCGTCGCGTTTGATGCGTCCGCGACGGTCACGGTGGACTGTCCTGACGCCGAAGCCGTCACTTGGCTTAAGCGGCACTTCACCGAATGGTATGGCGACCAGTCACCGAAGATAGCGGGCGGACGCGTCTCCTTACGCGCCGCAGTCCCGGAAGGTGACGAGGCGTATGCAATTAGCGCCGACGCCTCGGGCGTGCAGATCGTGGCGCATACGCTTGCGGGTGTGCGGTGGGCGGTCTATACGATGCGTCAGCTCGCGATTGCGAAACGTGGCACGTTCCGCACGGAAGGGCGCATCTTGCCGTCGTTCAAGGTGACGGACCGTCCGCATCTCGCGTTCCGGGCCATCCATCTGTGCTGGTTCCCGGAGGTGCGTCCGCAGCAGATGGAGCGCGCCATCCGTTTGGCGGCGCTCCTCAAATTCAACTACGCGATCATCGAGCCGTGGGGCATGTACGCAAGCGAGAAGCATCCGTGGTGGCACTGGCCGAATCCGACGATGACGAAGGCGGAAGTGCGCCGTCTGGCGGCGATCGGACGCGATCTCGGCATCACGCTCATCCCGCAGATCAATGCCTATGGACACGCCTCGTCTTCGCGCAGCTGCACGGTTAAACACGCGATGCTCGACCTCCAGCCCGCCTACGAGCCGCTCTTCGAGCCGGGCGGCTGGAACTGGTGTCTCTCCAATCCCGAGACGCAGCGCGTGCTGCGTGAACTGATCGTCGAGATGCACGACGACTTCGGGCGTCCGCCGTTCTTCCATCTGGGTTGCGACGAGGCCCAACCGCCGTCGTGCCCCGAATGCCGCAAGACGCCTTACGCCGAGCTTGTGTGCAAGCATATCACCGGACTCGCCGAATTCGTGAAGTCGCGCGGCGCGCGCGCGATGATCTGGCATGACATGCTTCTCGAACGCGGCGACCCGCGCTGGAAGGGTTATGTGCACCATGGCACGAAGACGACAGCCGCGCTCGCGGATACACTCCCGAAGGATGTGATCATCTGCGACTGGCAGTATTCCTACGGCAACATGAAGGAGACGCGCAAGGACTGGCCTACGATGGCGTACTTCAAGGAGAAGGGCTTTCCCGTGGCGGGGTGTCCGTGGATGAACTACAACGCGATGAAGCCGATGGCGGATTACATCGCCAAGATCGGCGGCTTCGGCTTCATCGAGACGACATGGCATCATCTGCGCGGCAGTGACTGGGTGCAGATGTACAAGTTCGCGTCCGCCGCCGCGTGGGGGACGGCCTTCCCGCCCCGCACATCAATGTACGACACGGCTTTCGGTACGGCCTTGCGTCTTGTGGGGCATGACATGAAGGTGACGGACTATCTTGATACCGGCCATCTCAACTATCAGGTGCCGCCGGGCTGGTGGGTTGACAATAATTAGTGGTTAGTTGTAAGTGGTTAGTTTAGAGTTTCCAGTTTAGAGTTTCCAGTTTAGAGTTTAGAGTTTCCAGTTTAGAGTTTGGAGTGGTCAGTGGTTGGTGGTGTAGGAGGGAGTGGAAATGATGAGATGCGCTAAAACTGCCCTGTTGCTGTTTTCGTCGGCGTTTCTGTCGCTGTCCGCGTTTGCGGAAGCGGCGGATGCATTCGCCATTCCGCGTGCGGAGTTCACGAAGTATTACACGGCGGTGACGGGGAAGCCGGTGCCGGAGGGGGTGGTGCGCTTCGCGATCGATCCGGCTGTCTCAAAGACGGGCAAGGACGCGTATAGGATAGTTTCGAGTTCTGCCGTCACCATTATCGGCTCGAACCTCCGAAGCGTCCTCTACGGTGTGTACGACCTCCTTGAGCGGCGCGCGGGGTGCCGTTGGTTCTGGGACGGCGACATTGTGCCGAAGAAGGAAGCCATCGATCTTTCCGGTCTCGACGTCCATGAAGAGTCGCGATTCGACTATCGTGGACTTCGCTACTTCGCGCATCGTGGTCTCACGCGCTTCCAGGCGGAGCATTGGGGATTCGACGACTGGAAAAAGGAAATTGACTGGTGCCTCAAGCGTCGCCTTAATCTGTTTATGCTCCGCATCGGGCAGGATGATTTGTTTCAAAAGGCATTTCCGGATATCTGTCCCTATCCCGATCCGTCAAAGCCCATTCCCGAGGCGATGAGCGGCTACGACAACCGTTCGCTGTTCTGGTCTCTCCAGTTCAGGGGCGAACTCCGCAAGAAGGTGATGGACTACGCTTTCGCGCGCGGCATGATGGCGCCGGAGGACTTTGGCACGATGAGCCACTGGTATTCGCGCACCCCGAAATCGTTTCTCGAAAAGATGAATCCTCCTTTCCTTCCGCAGCAGGGCGGATGCTACGGTGACCCGACCGACCGCGTGTGGGACATACGCGACCGGAAGTGGCTCGATGCGTACTGGCATCTTACGGAAACGTCGATAGCGAACTACGGCAAGCCCGACCTTCTCCACACCATCGGCATCGCCGAGCGGCATTGCTTCACGAACCGTGCGGACAACCTCAAGATGAAGTGCGACATGCTTGACCTGCTTGTGCAGAACGCCGCCTCGCACTACCCGAAGTCGAAGGTTCTCTTCGCGGGTTGGGATTTCTATCTCACATGGCAGCCGGACGAAGTGAAACAGCTTGTGAAAACTCTCGATCCGAACCGCATCCTCCTCTGGGACTATGAGGCGGATGCGATCGGCAAGCGAAATTTCACAGAATGGGATGTGATCGGGAAGTTCCCCTATACCTTCGGAATCTTCCTTTGCTACGAGGCCGGTATCGATATACGCGCAAACTACAGTCTTATCCTCGAACGGCAGAAACTTATCGAAAACGATCCTATGTGCAAGGGCTACATCCTCTGGCCCGAATCCAGTCACACGGACACCCTGTGCCTGCGGTACTTCACGGCCAATGCATGGTCGCAGAAGCTTTTGCCGGCCGATAGGGTTCTTGACGAGTTGTGCGAGAGCCGCTATGGGGCTGCGTTGGCGAATGAAATGAAGTCCATCTGGAAAAAGGTGATACCTGCGTCTGTGTCGCAGGGATGGCGCGGAAACTACGGTCGACAGATTACGTTGGGATGGGACGGTGCTTCTAAGCTGGAGAAGGAGTTGCCATCCCTGATTAGCCAATGGAAGGATACGGTTGAACCTGTCAAGCACGTATTCAGGGAGCTTGCTGGAATCCCTTGGAAAGGGGGCTTCATCCGGCGGGACACGATAGATCTTGCACGGACTGCGCTGGACCGCATCATCATATTGCGTCTGAACGAACTTGTCTTTGACATAGGGGAATGGCGCAAAGGAAGGCGCGACGGTGCCGATCTCCCTGCGCGTGCACGCAATCTTTCAGCCCTGACCGACCTTATGGCTGATGTTCTTGCGCTTCATACCGACTATTCCATCTGGGAATCCTATCTCCGCCTTGAGGCGGTGGAGAAGGTGCAGAACCCGGAATTCACGAAGACGCTCTTCGACAACGCCTCGTGCGATTATTGCCGCAGCCACCAGTACGAGCTGGCGCGCCATTGGTATGCGGAGCGCATGCGCAAGGCCGCTTCGCGGCTCGCGATCGCAGTCGCGTCTCATGAGCGCAATGTGGTCCTTTTTGATGATTCGGAAGACGAACGCAAAGTGCTCATGGGGAAGCCCTTGGAGTCTCTGCGCCCGACGAGACCGCGTACCGAAGCGAACTTTCGCGCCACGATGCGCTCAATCGCTGAGATGCTGTAAATTGCGGGGACAGATCCTGAAAAGATTCTTTGTGCCTTGCCGTCGCTTGCGAAATGCTGTGATTTGTCAAGGATGGGGTCGCGGGCGTTATTGACGGGCGGGGGGCGTTATGTTATCATGCACAACTGTCTTGGGGCATGGTGTCCTGAAGCGATAAGGAAGTAGTGAAGTGAATATAAAACTCAGCAGTATTTTCGCAACAGTATTGGCATGTTCGTCGGCGGTGGCGGCTGTCGCTTCGCCGATGTTCGAGGCGCGGCTGTCGTCCGTGGCGATAGAAGGTGGTGCCATCAAAGGACTGTCGGCGGACGCGCGTGCCGAGCTGGAAAAGCATCTGGCGCTCGTGGCGGGTGGCGGCTTCTCGCCGGCGAAGGGCAAGGCGGAGCTGACGATTGTCCTTGGGCAGAAGGCGCCGGACGAGGGGGAACCGGTCGCCTATACGTCATACGCGAAGCTCGTCGGCGACAAGTTGTACCTCTGGGGCGATGACAAGCTCTGCCCGGGGACGCTGTTCGCGGTCTATGGTTTCCTGGAGCGGATTCTCGGTGTTGTCTGGCCGATGCCCGGCGACGCGAACATCGTTGCGCCGCCGGCGGTTTCGCTGCGGATGCCGTCCGACTGGAGCTGGCGCTACAGGCCGCCGCTTAGGAGCGGGATGATGCGCGGCGGCGGAAAAATCAAGGGGCCGGTGACGGATGTCCATTCGGAACTCGCGCCCGCACCCTTGCGCCGGACCCAGGCCCAGATCATCCAGTCGATCAAGGACGTCAATTGCTGGAAGCTTCGCCAGAAGATGTTCAGCCGCGAGTCGATGCCGTTCGGGCATGCCTTTATCGGGTGGAACGACAAATACCGCGACACGCATCCCGAATACCTCGCCCTGCAGAAGAATGGTGAGCGTGGCACGGCGAAGAAGGGGTCTCGTGATGCGCAGTTCATGAAGCTCTGCCTGTCGAACGAGGACGTCGTGGATGAGATCGTCGCGAAATACGTGAGGGCTGGAAAACCGAAGTTCTTCAACATCTGCCCGAACGACGGGTACGGCTTCTGCCGCTGCGAGAAGTGCAAGGCGCTCGACTGCCCCCAGACGCAAGACGAGCGGGAGATGAACCTGTCGCAGAAGGTCAACCTGACCGACCGGTACGTCAACTTCTGGAACCGGCTCGCGAAGAAGATCGTGGCGATCCGTCCGGACGTGATGCTCGACACGTATGCCTATTCGTGCTACCGCGATCCGCCGCGCCGCGAGCGCGTGGAATATCCAGACAACATGTGCTTCGGCATGGTGCCGTCGCAGGAGGACAACAATCTGGCGCAGATCCGAGCGTGGAAGGCGAAGGGCATGAAGCACTTCAAGCTGCGCCCGAACTACTTGTGCTACCGCGGCTGGATCCCGCGCGGCTACGAGCGCTTCTTCCTTGAGAACTTCAAGATGAACTGGCGTGAGGGGATGATCGGCACCGACTACGACGGGTCGCCGCGCGGCGAGATCACGGCGTTCGAGTACTATGCGATCGCGCGCGCGCTTCAGGATCCGGAGGTGTCGTTCGAACAGGTGGAGCGCGAGTTCCTCTCGCAGTACGGGAAGGCCGCGCCGACGATGAAGCGATATTTCGACCGCGTGCGCGAACGGAACGAGAAGGCCCTCTATGCCAAGCAGCGCTACAACTCCGGGGACAAGGAGGCTGTTCTCGACGATTCGCTGCTCGTGGGCACGGTGGTCGGCGCGAATCCGACCGCGGAGCTGGAGAAGGACGAGGCGATTCTGCAGGAGGCCGTAAAGACGCCAGGCCTTTCCGCGGCGGAACTTCGGCGCGTGCGCGCCATGGCGGTCCTGCCGCGGCATGCGATTCTGGCGCGGGATTTCCAGCTTTCCTTCGACAGCGAGAAGACGGGGACGATGGCGCCCGATTTCGCCGAGAAGGGGCTGAAGCTGCTCGACTTCCGCATCAAGGAGGTCCTGCCCGTCATCACGCCGATCAACTGGGGCCCGACGTTCCGGCTTTATCCCTTCGAGGTCAAGTATTGGCGTCAGCCGCCAATCAAGAAGGAACTTCGGAAACTGTATCCAGAGATGGGCCATGTCGGTTGAGGCACTGCCTTTGAGGACGGATAGATCTTGCGCGAAAGGAGCAACATGTTGATCCGATGTGTGATGGTGGCGCTGGTTGTTGAAAAGAGGATGCTTTTTTGGTGGTTTTGATATTTCACAAACGTCTGTGATGGTGTATAATTCACCTCATTTGAAACCAGAAGGGATGAAGCCATGCTGAATGACTACGGATACATCGATGCGGCGATTGCGAACATCAAGGAGGTCGCCGAGAAGCAGGAGGCGAACATCAAGGCCGCCGCCACGCTAATGGCGGACGCCATCGCCGCTGACAAACTCATCAACGTGTATGCAGGCGGCGGACACACCACGCTTGCGATGGGTGAGATGTTCTTCCGCGCGGGAGGTCTCGCGAACATCAACCCGATGATGGAGACCGCGCTTTCTGTCTTCAATCAGGCTCTCAAGTATCTGGCACTGGAGCGTACCGTGAATTTCGGCGCCTCCATCGTGAAGTACTACGACGTGAAGGAAGGGGATGTCGTTCTCTTCTTCCACAATATCGGCATCAACCCGGCGACGATCGATGCGGCGGAGGAGTGCAAGAAGCGCGGCTGCAAGATCATCGCCGTTGCCTCCTCCTACTGGCAGAACGAGATGCCGAAGGATCACTTCATCCGCCACCCGAACGGCAAGAACCTCTTCGACTATGCCGATGTCTGCATCGACGATTACAATCCCGTGGGCGACGCCGTGGTGAACATCCCCGGCATGACGACGCCCATCGGACCGGTCTCGAACGTGGTTGATTTCACGATTGCGCATCTTCTTGAGATTGAGACGTGCCGCCAGTGCGTCGAGCGCGGCATCGTGCCGCCCGTCTGGAATTCGGCGAACGCGCCCGGCGGTGACGAAAAGAACGCGGCCTACCTCGCGAAGTACAAACCGCTAGTGAAGTGTCTGTGACAATTATGTTGAAAAGTGGAAGAGTGGAAAAGTTGAAAAGTGGAAGAGTGGAAAAGTGGAAAAGTTGAAAAGTGGAAGAGTTTGTTTCGGGGCGTCGGCGTTTAATGTCGAATGTCATCCTGTCACTAACGGTTAAACCATCATTTATCACCTAAAAACCAAACGAAATGAACATCAAGAAAATGAACAAGGGACTCGACTTCCTGCGCGACAAGTACGGTGCGCAGAAGGGCGAGATAACGATCAAGGATGGGCATTGTTTCGTGGGGACGACGCCGCTTCTGCCGGGACGCATGGAGCGCAAGATCGTCGAACTCAAGAAGATGACCGAGAACGGGACGCTTGAGGGCGTCTCCACGCTCCGCTTCGCGGCCTTCGCGCCGAAGGGGACGGACATCGCGGCGATGCTCGCGAAGGAACTTGACCTTGCCGCGTATCTCGGCGGATCCGATGTCGTGCGCGTGATGGCGGTGCGGAATGGCGCGGCGATCAACGTGCTCGCCAAGCTCGCGAACGACGTGAACGTTTCTGTCGAGATTGGCGCAGGGCTCCCGAAGGGTGAGCTGGGCTACGACCGCCACGAGATCATCGCGAAGCGCGGCGTCGCCTGCGACCAGACGGTCGATACGCACACGCCGCATGCGTCCATCCGCTGCTGGGACGCGAAGGGTGCGACGGAATACACCGACGTCGATACCGAGCTCTTCGGCATGACGTACGAGGAGGTGTGGAACGTGCGGGCGGCGTTCGCGCTGTTGCAGAAGCGGGCGAGCGCGAAGATCTGGAAGTCCGCCTGGGCGAAGGCGACGAAGGCTGCCGCGCTCGCGTTCGCGGCCGACCGGTCGAAGGCTGCCAAGATCCTCGCCGTCAAGAAGGGTCTCGACACGAACCAGTCAATTAAAGTGGCTGAAGTCAGGTGAATGATAACCGTGTAGAACATGTAGAACGTGTAGAAATTCTACATGATCTACACGCTCTACATGGCTAAAAATCAATGAAGGAATTTTCAATGAAACCGGTGAAGATTGCGATGATGGGGATGACGCACGGTCATACCCGCAAGTATTACCAGACGCTTCTCGACAACCAGAAGCTCGACTGGGTCGCTTCATGCGCCCAGGACAAGGCGGCGCAGAAGGTCTATGAACTCTACAAGACAGGCGTTCCCTGCTACCTCGACCCGGAGGAGATGTATCGGAAGCATCCTGACATCGAGGCCGTGGTGATCGCCTCCGCGAACGACCGCCACTTCGAGCAGATGAAGTGGTGCGCCGAGAAGGGCATCCACATCCTCTCGATGAAGATTCCGACCTTCGACATGAAGGAATACGACGAGATGATCGCGATGTGCGACAAGGCGGGCATCGTCTGCCAGATCGAGCTGGAGATGCACTACA
>CACZCD010000091.1 GCA_902779565.1 uncultured bacterium
ATGCCGGGCTTCGGGCCCATGCGCTAGGGGTCGTCGGCGCAGACGTAGCCGGGATTGCCCTTCCAGTCAACGCCCTTCGCCGGCGCCTTGACGCCCATGTCTTCCCACCAGATGTCGCCATCGGGCGTGAGCACGACGTTCGTGAAGATCGTGTCCTTCTTGCAGCTCTTGAGCGCGTTCGGGTTCGAGTCCATCGAGGTGCCAGGCGCCACGCCGAAGAAGCCGTTCTCGGGGTTGATGGCGTAGAGACGGCCATCCGCGCCCGGCTTGAGCCACGCGATATCGTCGCCGATCGTCTGGAGCTTCCAGCCCGGGAGCTTCGGGAGCATCATGGCGAGGTTCGTCTTGCCGCAGGCGGACGGGAACGCCGCCGTCACGTGGTACTGCTTCTTCTCCGGCGAGGTGAGCGTGAGGATGAGCATGTGCTCGGCCATCCAGCCCTGGTCCTTCGCGAGCTTCGAGGCGATGCGGAGCGCGAAGCACTTCTTGCCGAGAAGCGCGTTGCCGCCGTAGCCCGAACCGAACGACCAGATCTGGCCATCCTCCGGGAACTGCGTGATGTACTTGTCCTCGATGTTCTTCGCGCAGGGCCACGCGACGTCCTTCTGGCCCTTCTTGAGCGGCGCGCCCACAGAGTGGATGCAGGGGATGAAATCGCCGTCCTTGCCGAGATGCTTCATCACGGCGTCGCCCGTGCGCGTCATGATGTTCATGTTGACGACCACATACGGGGAGTCGGTGATCTCGATGCCGTACTGGGTGATCGGGTTGCCGATCGGACCCATCGCGAACGGGATGACGTACATCGTGCGGCCCTTCATGCAGCCCTTGTACGCCTTCTCCATCTTCTTCTTCATCTCCACGGGATCCATCCAGTGGTTCGTGGGACCCGCATCGATCTCCTTCTTGGAGCAGATGAACGTGCGGCCCTCGACGCGCGCCACGTCGCTCTCGTGCGAACGGGCGAGATAGCAGCCCGGACGCTTCTTCGCGCTCAGCTTGATGAACTGGCCCTTCTTGACCATCATCTCGCAGATGTCGGTGTGCTCTTTCTTCGTACCCTTCACGACGACGATCTTGTCCGGCGTGCAGAGTTTGTTCCACTTGTCAACCCACGCGAAGACCTTCGCGTTGACGAATTTGGGCGTCTTGGCCATGTTCTTTTTTTCTCCTTGTTTGCAGGGGGTGCTTCCCCAAAAAAAATTGGCGTGTATTATACCCTTTTGCCCGCCCAAAATCAAGATGTGCGCCACCCGCCCTTCGGCGGCGGCGAAGCAATGCATCCATCCGTTGGCGGTTTCCGCCCGCGGTGGGTTAGTCAAAGCCCTTGTTGGGACCGAAACTCCGGCAGCTTTCGCGCCATTTGCGTCCCTTGAGCCAATTCTCGCGGGCCTTCTCCAGCTCCTCCGGGAAGATCTTGAGGTAATACCGCGCAGCCTCCTTGAGGGCGTTGAACCGGCGCGCCTCCACGGCGGAGAGCGCAGAGACGTCGGCCTTCTCGAGCACCGCGAGATCGCCCGCCAGCGCCTCGGTGGAATGGTATTCCACCACCGTGCCGGAAAGTTCCGAGTCGTCCAGCACATCCACCTTCTCGCCGCGCATCTTCGCGGCGATCCTCTCGCGCGCCGCGTCGCCACGCGCCCGGATGCGCGCATAGTACGCCTTCGCCGCCTCCGCCGCCGCGCCGAACTGCGAGCACCACTCGTCGATGATCGTATCGAACGGCAGCTCCGGGAACGCCGTCTGCCGGAACGTCACGTAGCACTCCAGCGCCTTGACGGGCGCGGGACCGCCATCGTAGTCATAGCCGATCGATCCCTCGGCGTGGTAGAAGTGGAACGTATCATACACGTACCGTTCGAGACCGCGCGGCAGGTTTCCGCGATAGGAGAGATAGTTGGGACGGAAGAAGAAGTGCTTGAGCCCGGCCGCCTTGAACCCGGCGAAGTCTCCCTTGTAGTCGTCGTTCATGCTTGGCACCATGCCGAACAGCATGTTGTCGGGATACGCGATCTTCTCGCGCCGCGGCTTCATCCGGTAGTAGCTGTAGATGTAGGTGACGGCCATCACGTCGGGACGCACCTCTTTCGCGCGCGCCACGACGCGGTTCCAGAAGTTCAGGTAGCGGTCCGTCTTGTTGTGCAGGAACGGCTCGCCGGGCCGATCGACATCCAGCGCGAGACAGCCCTTGCAGACGCAGTAGCCGGGCGATCCGTCATTCGGGCAGATGTTGAGGTACCGGTACGAACCATGCGCCACCCAGTTCGACACGATCACCTCCGGCACGTCGGGATTGCTGAGGCAGAGCTTCACAAGCTGACGCCAACCCGGCCTCACGCCGCGTTTCCCCTCCGGCGAAAGCCCGAGATACTCCGGATGGCTCTTCCCGTAGAGATCCTGCCAGTCGCGAAACGCATGACCATAGCGGAATGGTCTCCGCAGCGCATAGCGCATCCGGAGGCCCCATTCCGGATCCGCCCGCCGGATCATCGCCGTCTCCGCGCGGCAGCGGTAGTCGTAGGACCAGTCCTTCGCAAGCTCCACGCACCGGCGCGGCTTGAACACGATGCCGTCATCGCCCGGTCCCACCCACTTCACGCCCAGCACGCGCTCGAGGAATCCATACATCGCGAACGCCGAACCGTAGTAGGGGAACCGCTTCGCGCCCTTGTCGTCCCCCCAGAAGTAGATGGTGTTCCCCTCGCGCTTCGCGTGCCCCTCATACAGCGCGCCCGCCGCACCCGTCGGACGCGCGAACTTGAACACGATGCCGTCCTCCTGCCCGTCGCCCTCCCTTCCGCAGATCAGCCGCAGATGCTTCTCAAGCTCATCCGCCGCAATCTTCTGCTGCGGATTCTCGTTCCGCGCCCGCACGATCCGCGCACGGGAAAGGTCAATCTCGTCCGCGTACGCCGCGCCGATCACGCCGCACGCCGCACACAGAACCAACGCCAATCGTTTCATCCCCCCCCCCCCCCCCCTGTTTGCAACGCCGAGAACCTTCTCAGAAGAGCATGAACGGCTGGGAGAACAACACCTCGTCCGAGCCATCCGTGGCGTACGCCTTCACGCGCGCGAACACGTCGACCTGCGGCCCAACGGAGCTTCCGTTCGGCACCACATCCCATACGACCTCGGTGCCCTTCGTCTCCTTGACCACGCCGCGCGCGGTGATCACCTCGAAACGGGCGGGCTTGTCGGTCGTTGCCGTCACGCGCTTCCCGTCAAAGAAAATGCGAGTGAAGGCAAGTTCGTCAAGTCCGTTGAGCGCGCCGTAGAAGTTGCCCTCGCGGTACGCCTTCAGGCAGGCGTGAACGGTCTTTTCCTGCACACACAGCACGTTCACGCCGAACACTTTGTTATAAATGTGCCAGTCCGGCACGAAAAGCCCGAAGCACTGCCGGCCCGTGGAAAGCGCCCAGTCCCAGTAGTTCTCGCTGTTGTGGCCGCTGTCCTCTATCACCTCGATGCCCAGCACGCGCGGATCCCAGTCGAGTATCTTCAGCATCAGCTCGCGATCGAGCCTCGTCCATGACGGGTGGTTGATCGTCACGCCGCCGCCGTCGGGATAGATCATCCCCGCAATCATTCGGTCTATCGCCGTGCCCCAGAATTCACCGGAACCGTAATGGTAGCCGTGCGAAAGTGTCTTGAACACGTCGTGCGCATCGAACGTGCCGGAAGCGAACGCGGAACCCGGCGCACACATGTGAAGCGAACCGGCCGCGCGTCCGTTCGCAAGCCGGAAGCCGTGGTGCTCGGCGTTGGGCGCTTCCAGCACACCTTCCGGCAGCGGCTTGAAGAGCTTCCCGCCCTCACGCAACGGAAACCCCTTCGCCACCTTCGGCTCCAGCTTGTCCTTCCAACCGGAAACAATCTGGTTCCAGTCGAAGGGTCCATCCGTGCGTTTACCGTTCACCATCACGGGATGCTCGTGGTGCATGCGGTAGTAGCCTGCCGTCATCTTCGCGGCCGGCACGTACGGGGCGCTTGGATAGTAGTTGGACATCGTGAGCAGCCCGAACCCGCGCTTCAGATAGGCATCGAGCATCTTCTGGCTCGTGCAGTGGCCGTGCGAGGTGGTCTTCACCCGCTGCACCTTCGTCCAGTCGAGGTTGGAGTACGGCCGCCTGTTGCGCGGCGGCGCGTCATGCTTGACGATCTCGTCGTTCCGCTTTGCGGCGGCGGTGCCGTTCGCCAAACCCGGCAGGGCGGCGCTCGCGGCGCCCAGCATCATGAATTCACGTCTGTTCATCTCAGGATCTCCTTTAAAGATTGTTGAGGAATCTGTCAGAGGCGGTAGAACTCTTCCCAGCCGGCGCGCGGCGCTTCGCCCGAAAGCATGGCGTTCGCGCGGCCGTTCGCCGTGAACCGCTTCGCCTGCGGATCAAAGTCGAGTACGGGATCGCCTAGCTCCACAGCGAGCGATCCCAGCGCGCAAATCTGCGAGAGCGGTCCGGCGAGCCGGAACGGCGAGCGGACTTCGTCCTCGCCGCGGATCGCGCGCAGGAAGCTTTCGTAGTGGTTGTACTTCGGTTTCGGGAAATCCTTGAAGATCCGTTTGACCTCGGGATCGTTCGGATCGCCGCCGGCGATCAGCTGGAACGGTGACGAGTGGCTACCGCGCGCAAACACGCGCCCGTCGCCGCCATAGACCTCGGCGCCGTGCTTCTTGCGCGTCCATTTCCGGTCCGTCACCTTCCCGGGCATCTCCGGATAGTTCTCCAGCCCGTCGCGCCAAGTAAGGCGGCATTCGGGCAGCCCCTTCCCCCGCGCGGGGAACGTGAACACGAGCGTCGAGGCGAGCGGGAACACGACATCCGTGCGGCGCTCGTCCCTCAGCACCTCGATCCGCGACGGCAGACCGAGCTTGAGATGCTCCCACGTCGTCGAGAAGATATGGGGGCCCCAGTCGCCGAGCGGCCCGGTACCGTACTCGAAGAAGCAGCGCCACTCGCCGCCCATGTAGGCATGGTTGTAGCCGCGTTCGGCGCGCTGCGCGAGCCAGGCGTTCCAGTCGAGATGCTCCGGCTTCTCCTCCGCCGGCGGCATGGTCTTCAGCTCGCCCTTGTACTTGTGCCAGCGGCGGGCGGCGCACATGTACGCCTCGATGCGGGTGACATCGTGCATGAAGCCGCCTTCGACCAACGCGCGGCACTGATAGTAGTTGCCGTCCGAATGGGCCTGATTGCCCATCTGCGTGACCACGCCATACCGTTCCGCCGCCTGGGTCATCAGCTCGATCTCATAGAAGCGGTTCCCGAGCGGCTTCTCCACGTACACGTGCTTGCCGAGGGACATCGCGAGCATGGTCGCCGGGAAGTGCGAGAAGTCCGGCGTGGCGATGCACACGGCATCGATCTGCCGCCCCATCTCGTCGAACATCTTGCGGAAATCCGTGTAGCGCGGCGCGTCGGGGCACATCTCCAGGACGGGCTGCGTGGCGGGACCGCCCATATCGGTGTCGCACAGCGCCACCACGTCCACGAGATCCTTGAAGTAGTGGAACATCGTGAAGTCCGAGTTGCCCCGGTTCCCGATGCCGATAAACGCCATGCCGATCTTGCCGTTGGCGAAGATGGACGACTTTGCGATGTTGAGCTGCGAGCATCCGCCCATCCCGAGAATGGACACCGCCCCAGCCGCCTTCAGAAAATCTCTTCGCTTCATCGATTCTCCTCTCCTGTCACATCAACCTTAGCATCACGTATCCGATCGGCCCGAGCGAAAGCTCAAGCCGGCCGTCCTTGAACGACGGCACCGGCCCGAAGTCCGACAAGACCTTCCCTTCGCGCACGCCTTCGACCGCGAGCGCGACCTTCTGCGGCTCGGCGGTGCAGTTGACCGCAAGCAGATAGACGCATCCTTCGTGCCGCCACGTACGCACGGCAACCGCTTCGGTCGCCCCCGTCACCGGCACGCTTTCGGCCGAGAGCAACACCTGCTCGTATTTCTTCACCTCGGCGGCGGCAGACTTCACGCGCTCCCACGCCTGAGCTTGCGAATCCCCCTCAATGTCGCCCGCGTTCCGCAGCGCATGGAACGCATAGTACACGATTCCGTTCGCACCGCCGGCGATCGACTGCCATGTCATGTTGGCGATCTCGTCGCGCGTTGGCCCGCGTTGGCCCACCGTCTCGCGCCGCTTCAGCCAGCCCCATCCAAACGCCTGCGGAACCTGCCACACCGCCTTCATTCCGAACGTCCCGGATGCGCCTTGGCGCATGGACGAAATGACCGTCTCGATCGGCTTCCTCGGCACCGGGTACGGATCCATGCCGAGCACGTCGTAGGTAGGCAGGTAGTGCCGCACCTCGTAGAACACGTCCTGCACGGACCATGTTGGATGGTCGACGTCGAGAGCCTCCACCCATCCCTGGCGCGCGGTGAGCTTCGGTATGTCGGCGACAGGATGCTCGTCGTTCGTGTACCACGCAAGCACCGCCGGGTGTCCCTTGAACTCCGTCACGCGGTCGGTCACCCACTTCTTGCCGGCATCCTTGTCGTTGAAGCCGCCCTGCAGGTTGTAGATTACCTTGTAGCCCCTCGCTTGGCACAGGTCAAGATCCTTGCGCGTCGGGTAGACGTACGGCATAATGCAGTTGAACGGTCCTTCCGCATACACGGCGAGGTTGGACTCCGTCGGCTGTCTGAAGTACATCCCGAGAGGAAAGAACGGTTTTCCGTCCACGATCGTGCGCTTGTGACGGTCGATGTACACCCGGCGCGGCGTAGGCGCGGCAAGCCGCGCGAACGGCGCGGACGCGCTGCCGAGCTCCTTGCCAGCAAGCGAAAGCGTGCACGTGACGTCGTTCGTGCCGAACGCGAACAGCGACGTGTCGAGCATGGCCGTAGCCTCGCAGGGAGAGACGATCTTCGCCGGCGCCGTCGCGCGCCTGCCGTCCGCCGCCGTGTAGGTGAACGTCGCCACGTGATCCACAATGCGATTCGCGCGCTCGTCGATGTTCAGCGAGGCGGAGAAGCGCACCGGTCCGCCCGCCGACTCGTGACGGTACACATCCGCGAACACGCCCTCCACCGGCGGCACATCGTATTCGGCCACGTAGATGTTGTCCACCACGCCGCGTCCGACGGCAAGCCCCTGCGCGATGGGCTGCACGTACGCGCGCACGATCCCGTCCGGCACTTCGCGCGTCACGGCCTCCACCTTGACCCAGTCCTTAGTGGTGCCGCTCACGCACGGATTCGCGATCCGGCCGAAGCGCCACTTCCCCTTCGCGTCGTATCCCTCGATGTAAATGGAAATCCCCTGCGCCGGCGTCTTGCGCTCTGTAACGATCTTCGTGGTCTTCACAAGCGCAGAGATGTAGTAGCGCTTGCCGGGCTTCAGCTCGATCCGCTGCCCAGGCCGGCCGCTCTTTTTCTTCGCCTCTTCCTGCGACGCGCATTCGTACACGATGCCGCCCGATCCGTTGTGCCCGGCCCTTTCGCCGTGCCACAGCGGATGCTTGCTCCAGCCAAGCGGGTAGCCGCTTGCGTCCACCTGTTCGAAACCTGCGTTTTGCAGCTTCACGGGCTCTCCGGCGAACGCTGCAAGCAGAAGCGCGGATCCAACCAAGGCCACAACGGCCATGCTCTCATTTTTCATGCAATGCTCCTTCAACTCGTTAGAGCGCGAATTATACCATAAGTTGACCTCACAGACCGATGCATCATTCCAGGGTCTGTCCCCACGATGTCAGGGTCTGTCCCCACAGTTTCAATTACGAGCCGCCCCTCTACTTCGCCGGCATCGGGTTGGAGTAGACTTTCATGAAATCGCCAAACGCCCCGAGCAGGTCGTATTTCCCGTTCTTGACCCAGGTCGTATACATCAGCCCTCTGCAGCCCGGAACCTTATTGGCCGTCGGCACCGCCCCACGCACGCGAAAATGATCCGCGGAATAGACATCATAGAACGTAGCATAAAGGGTTGGTATGCCAAGCGAGGAGAAGTACTCAAGAGACTTGGAGGCGCTTTCCTGGCCGCCCCAAACGACGGCAACGATGTCCTTTGGAGCGATGAACTCGTTGAAGGAGAAGTCGCCATTGCACATCGCGTATCCCGTCTTCCGTGACTTGGCGTTCACGAACGGGTCATACATGTCGCACCAGGCATAGACGGTAGCGTCGGGGCAAACCTTTCGGATTGCATCGCGCTGATGCGCAAGGCAGTCTGCAAGCAAGTGGGCGAGATTCTTGCCAGATGCTTTGCACGCCCCGCACATTCCGCCCGCCCTTATCTCGTCCATCGAGAGGAACCATTTCTTCGGGCGGCCAAAGAGTTCGTAGATGACAGGCGCGGACTTCTCGAAATAGGCATACAGCGCGGGATTGGCCATGCAGGCGCCCGCCTGCACATCGCGCCGCCGCGAAGGTTCATACGCATCGACAACAAGCGAGGCGCCTGACCGGATTGCGCTTCCCTGCGGCAGGAGGATTGCGACGTCCCTGTCCTTCGGTCCAGGAGGCGAAGCATCCGACTTCGGGACCACATAGTCCTTTCCGGGTTCATAGATTGCGCCGGTCGCAGCATCGCGCACCACGAACGGCGCACCTTCACGAACGATCGGCCGGCGGATTCCGACCTCAGCCACATGCACGTCGGTGAAAGTGACCTCTCCCGCCTCGGACCTGTAGTTCACACCGACAGAGATCATCTCTTCACCGAAATCCAGCGAGAGGAACTCGAGCACCAAGTCGCTTTCGCCGTCCGCGACGGATACGCCGACCACCGTCTCGCGCGTGTTCAGGTTTTGCCCGGCCTTCAGCGGCGTGGCCGAGACGGAGAATGCGTTCCGCACAGGGACCTTGTTCACGCCCTCGCCCTTCGTGGACTTAAAGCCTTTCTGCACGGCGTGCGCCGTAAGGCGATACCGGCGGAACGGCTTCACCTTGATTTTCACTGAACGCGCACGCTTGCCGGAAGCGTTGACCGTGACCGGTCCGCCGAAGATGTCCTTCATCACAGCGGCATTCCCGGCTTCGAACTCGGCCTTGCCGTCGTTTGCGCGGTACGGAACGCCACGCACGGGCTGGCATTCGGCGAGCGTCGGATCGTGGTTCAGCAGCGCATGGGCGCGACCGACCGACCAGACCATCGGGATTATCTCAAGACCCTTCTCACGGCAGATCGCCTTCGCCTTTTCGAGTCTCGCGAGTCGATCGCCCTTCCAGCCGTCGAAGTCGACGCCTTCACCCCTAACCCCGGCATCCCACATCACGCCGTTGAATCCGCTCTCGGCAGCCCGCGCGATCACACGCCCGAAATGGTTCAATCGGACGTCGGACGCAAGGTCGTTGCGCACATGCACCCAGCGGTCTGGATACTCGGCCCGCTTGACCTCCGGCACTTTCGCCGGAGCAAGTCCCGCGGCATGGCTCACCGCATTCATGCCGAACACGATCACAAGGACCAAAGCTGAAGCAAAGATGTTTTTCATGATTTGAATTCCAATCAGTGGCAAGGTTTGTCTCTCAATCTCAGATGGGTTTGGTGGAGAACGGGATTTCGGCGACGGCGACCGTGGGTTTGACTCCCGAAAGGGCTTTCGCCGCTGGCTCGGCCACACCGCCCCACGAACGGACGCAAGGCCCTTCAACCCCTTCCACAGAAACGCTTTCTAACGACAGGGATCCCACATGCGCCGCCCGGATCAGCTCGTGCTGCGGCTTCGCGAACGAAATGCGGCAGCCCTTGAGCGAAAGCGAAAGTGGAGTATCCTTGTCGCCGTAGGCACAAAGGCTCATGGCAATCCCCGTTGCCACGACGTTCTCAAAGCGGATGCTCCGGAGCGGACGGTTCTTCTGCCACGTCTCGTTCCCGGAGAAGTTGTAGTGCAGAAACCGCTCCGCCGTATCGAGCGTACAGTTCCGGACCGTGATCTCACCCGGATCGTGCCGAACCTTGAGGGTGAAGTCGGAATAGTAAGTGAAGAGCGATAGCATCGTTCGCCGCCCCACGCCGGGAACGCCATGCGAACCCGAGATTCGGTCCGCTTTCGGCAGCGAATTGCGGATCGGATACTCGCCAGGTCCCCAGCAACGGCAATCCTCGATCAGTACGCGCGTCCCGCCAAAGCGGAACGCGCTGCAGGCGGTGTTGAGGCGGCAGTTCCGGACCGTCACGTCTTCGTTGTCAAAACCAGCCACGCAGTCATCGCCCGTCTTCATTTCGCAATCCGCGATCGACACACGGTCGCAAGTAGAGAAATGGATGCCGTCATGTCCGCCCAAGATCGTCAACCCCTCAAAGCGCAGGTCGGCGCACCGCCAGAGATTGTGCGCCCAATTGCCGGTGTTGCGGATCGTATAGCCACGAAAGAGAAGATTCGTCGATCCATGGACGGAGATTCCGTGCACGCCCCGGAAATGCTCTTCGCCGATTGGATCGTAGCTGTCGCATCCGTCGATCTCCGCGCCCGGCTCGCCGAGGATACGGACGTTCCGCGCATTGAGGATGCGGATGATGGCGTTGTTCCAGCGGCTGGCCGGTTTGAGAAGATGGTCGTTCGTCTTGCGGTCTTTCGGGCGCACCCACACGACGCCGGGGGCGAAATCGCTCGCCGGTACCGGTTCGATCTTGTCGTCCGCCAAGATGTCATACTCGTCGCAGTTGCGGCTGGCCTTCAGCACCGCCCCGCGCTTGAGAAGAAGCGTCGTGTTGCTTCGGAGACGAAGCCCCTTCACCCGATAGAGGCCTTCCTCCACCGTCACGGTTCCGCCGCCGGCTCGGAAGCAGTCATCGAACGCCTTCTGGATCGTCGCCGTCGCATCACCCGCCACCGGGCAAACGTCTATCGCTATCGGCGCAGCAAACCCCGCATGCGCCAAAAGCCCCATCAACGCAAGCGCCCCTTTTATTCGCATACTTTTCATTCCTCTTCCTCCGTCATACATTCACAACACACGAGAGCGGACGTCCCGCAAGTCCGAAGCAATCGCGTGGCGTCACCGTGAAGCGGATTGGCCTATCCGACGGAAGTTCCGCCGTCGAGAAGAGGCACTCGCCAGGGAGATCGGCATCCGCTTCCGGATAGGCGAAGCCCGCCGCGACGAGCTTGCGCACGATCGGTTTACCGCCCTCCGCACACGCCTCAACAGTATAGTCGAAGACCCGGCTCCCCTTCACGGTCCTGGCGCGGGGGAATGTCACGTAGAGACAGGGCTTACCCTTGTGTGCCGCGCTTTCGAGCGCATGCCCGTTCGGACAGAACTTCGCCGCAATCTTCGCGCCCGCTGCAAATTGCGGAACCGCCCCTTGCGCCTTTCGTTGCGCCGCCCGTTTCGCAAAGTCGAGCGACCCCTCCTTCTTTGCCGGAATCGGCACAACCCACGCCGGACCGATCGGTCGACCAAACGTAACAGACTGGCGATGCACGACCAGATGGTCGTCAAAGACCTCCACGAGTTCGCATCCCCCGCCCTTCGCGTCGCCGCCCCACGACTTCGGGTCTGCCAGCGATGCCATCAGGTTCTTGCGTCCGCTCGGATGCCAGAACGCCGAGACGTTGTCATAGGCGAAACTGGCGGCACCTTCGTGTATGCACCCTGCACCTATCGACGTGAACGCGCCCTGCCACACCGCGCGCTCATCCGAAATCGCGAAATGCGAATGTCCCGAGAACGCGACGGCGTTCGGGAACGCCGACAGGGCGCGAACGACTTCTTTGCTATTGGCGCTCTTGGATGTGCGGTCATGGCATGTTCCGTTAGGATGCTCGTGCTGGCAGTAGAAGAACGGTTTGGCGGGATCGAACGTCGCGGCGTTCTCCTTCATATACGCCTCAATTGGCGGGTTGAGGCTCGACCACTGCGAGCCGATGAAGGAGTACCCCTTCACCTCGCGCCGCCAGATCAGCTCCCACTTCTGGCCGAAGAGCTTCTGCCATGTCTTCTCGGGATTGCCCTTGTAGTTGAACCGTTGCGCGAGCATCTGCTCTTCGGTGAAGTTCTTCCAGCGTCCGCCCCACGCATCGACGTCATGGTTGCCGGTGGCGATCATCAACTCCACCTTGCGCCCGTCGGCGACACGTCCGCCGGGAAACACCCTGTGCCACACGGCGGCAAACCCCTCAAGTTCCGAAATCAGCCCCGAATGCGCGATGTCGCCCGCGCACAACACCGCATCCACATTCTCCGCCGCAAACCACTTCAGCACCTTCTCCAGCGTCTCCACCGCATCCGGCTTGCCCCCGATGTGTACGTCACTCATCACGCCGAACCGCAACTTGGGTACGGCACCAAGTACGGCACCAATGGTAGGGCGCGTTGCCCCCCACGCGCCGCACGCCCCAAGCGCCAGCGCGCTACCAACGAACCCTCTTCTTGAAACAGTCCTAACAAATGTTCCACTCTTTGTCATAGTGCCGTATTATAGCAAATGTGAACTGTCAGCGCAGGATGATCGTCGTACCATCCGGGTGCCAACGCCACGCTAGGCGCACCTTCGCAGAACCGTTTCAAGGCGTGGTTTCGTCTGTTGCGGGGACAGACCGCCAGCGTAGGAGTCATCCCCCTTGCAGTCTTTACATTGAACATTCCTACCGTAAAATCACGGAGGTGCCTACCGGAACGTAATCCGGGAACTGGCCAACGAGCGTGAGGCCGTTAAACGCACCGCCCTTCAGAGAATCGGCCAACGAACTGGTATCGGCGCTTCCGGCCACAAACGTGCCGGAGATTTCGCCGTTCGCATCTGAAGTCACTTCGAAGCGCGTCAGCACCTTCGCGTCCTGCAGATTCCACTTCTCATCCGCGCTCTTCGTCACGCCGCCGACCGTGAAGACGGCGTTGCCGTCAACCGCGTTTCCGGAGTCATCCATGCCTTTCGAACTGTAAAGGTAGAGCGTGTACGGCTCGTTCTTCTTGAGCTTGGAGAGTGTAAAGGTGTAGGTGTCGCTCGGTCCTGTCGATTTCGCCCAGAATCTATGGGGACAGACCCTTCGCATCCTATTCACCATAATCGGCTCTCCTCTTCCCTGTCACGCCACCTGTCACGCCACCTTCGGTGCGGAGTGCTGCCCGTGCGTCGCATAGAGATCCGTCCCGTGCCGGCTGAACGACACGATCCTCCGCCCCCTCAGCCCCATGCCGAACGCGAACATGGCGCCCAAGCGCCTCACGAACCCGAGACTGCCGAGGATCACCCCGTTGGACAGCCGCCGGTCCCGCACCCCCGCCTCCTGCGGGGACAGACCCTCCAAACCGACGCCGACGAGGGACAGGCCCTTCAGGGCGAAGGCGTCGCCCAAGGCGGCCGCGCCGAGCGCGCTCCAGGCGTACTGGGAGGCGTGGGGCACGATCTTCGCGCGGACGGGGTTCATG
>CACZCD010000092.1 GCA_902779565.1 uncultured bacterium
GCACCACGGGCGACAGCCTGTCGAACGCACCGTATCCACGCACCGCAGGAAGTCGCGCCAGTAGAGCGCGCCGCGCCGCACCACGATGTACTCGTAGCGGCCCCAGCCGCCCTGATGCCCCATCGTCTCCTCGTCGTAGCCGATGTGGAAGAAACGCGGATGGTCGAAGATCTCCGCCACGTCGCGGATCAGCTCATCGACGGTCTCGAGATACTCCGGAGTCGAAACCTTGTGCCGCCAGTCCTTCATCCAGGCGTTGTGCGTGGTGGAGAAGTTGAGCTTCGGGATCGGCTCGATCCCCATCCCGCGCAGACGATCCAGTTCGCGCCGCATCTTCTCCACGCTCCACGTGCCCTTCACCGCCAGCTCCGGATGGCTCGGATAGGCAAGCGCCTCGCCGAGGTCGATCACCACCATGTTGAATCCGTTCTTCTTCATCGCGTCGATGCAGTCGCGCCACACATCCTCCTGCGCGCGCAGGTAGTCCCGGCTTCCGGGCTCGCCGCTCCAGCGCTTCTCCGGCGGTTTGTCGCCCTGGATCGGCGTGAACACGTCGCACCACATGTTGGAGCCGAGGTGCATCAGCGCCGCCTTGATGAACGCCTTCTCGTCCGGCTTCCACGCCACCGTCTTCTGCGTGGCGCATCCCGCGACAGCCCCCGCCGCCGCCAGCGACGAAAGCGCAATGAAATCCCGTCTTCCAGTTTGATTCATCGAAACACTCCTCCTTGAATAATGATTGTGCAATGATACCCTAAATCCCCCTTCATTTCAAGTCGGTCTCGTCTGGTAGGTTGCCTACGGAATCGGCTCGATGAAGAGCTTGAAGAACCGGTGGTTCGCCTCGGAGGGCTGCCAGTCGCCGGAATCTGTCAAGTTGGTCTTGCCCTTGGGCACATACCGATAACCGAACGCACTAATGTTGTCGTTGGTCGGATTCCACTCAATGACTGGCGTCATGCCATCCATGCGAATGGAAACGTGCAGGCTGCTTGTCGAGTTCGTCGGATCGGTTCCAATCAGATACTCCTGCCAGGTCGTAAACCCATCGCCATCCGGGTCAGCGTTCGCCAACGTTTCATACGCCTGCACGCTCGTCCCCTGTCCGGCGAAGTAAGTGTCGAGCCACGTGAACGGCACCGGCACCCCCGTCGTGGAGGTTTCGGTGGGAACCACCGTCAGGTTGCCAGACCAGGTGAGAGTGAACTCGCCGGTTGCATTCTCATCCGCAGTCATCCCAACGATTCGATAGACAACGCCCTGCTCAACACCCAAGGTCACAGTGGTCCCATAATCATTTGCGGTATCAGGCGTTGTGGCAAAAACTTGGCGCGAGATCGACGTCAAGCTATCGCCCGTGTAAACAGCAACAAGCGTCTGATAAAGCGTCACACTGTTACCAAAGGTTTTACTTGCTTTGGTCGTAAAGCTCATCGTCCCCGAACCGGGCGCCGTCCATTCATACCAGATTGTGTGGAATTGATAATAGGCACTCCAATTCTCCAGCGTGTGCAACGGTTCATCCGCCTCCACCGTGTAGGCAGAGTTATCATCAATCGTCCGCGAGCCGTTCGCACCCGTGATGACAATGGGATCGGCGAAGTAGTCGCCCCTGGGCGCGCCCTGCGCGGCATCGTAGGTGTAGGTTGCCCCGACAATGACGCTTGGATTCATCCCGCTCCTCCACGCGCGCGCCTTGATCGTCACGTCGTCATCGACCCGGATCGGGCCCGTATAGAGCGTACTCGAATCCGTAGGATCGGTCCCATCAAGCGTGTAGCGAATCATGGCACCGGCCGTCGCGCAGCTGATGGTCACGTTCGTGGATGGATAGAAGAGGCACGAGGGCGGCGTGAACTGAGGCTCGGCCACGCTTGCAATGTTGGAGAGGACGAGATCCACGCCCCACCGGTTGTTGACCTCCGGCGTGGGAGACAACCAATACGAGTCTGGCAATAAAAGTCGCAAACCGACATTCGCCGTCAACTCAACCGAATCGACAACAGAAGCGCCTCCGCTGGAAGCCGAGATCGTGTAACGCCCCGGTGCAAGGATGAGTGCATAGATGCCCTTCTCGTTTGTCACAACATATCCAACATCGTTACCGCTGACAATGCCATTGCTGGCGGTACTGCCGACCTGCCGCGAATAGCTCACCGTCGCGTTCGCAACAGGCGCTCCGTCCGCAGTAAGGACACGTCCGCTGCAAATGACGCCATTCGGTATCCCGTTCGTAAAGATGTTGTAAACGAAACCGTCAAGGACATTGAAGTTATAGTCGGACGTACCCAACGCAGGCGGCGCATACCATGCGTCGCTGTAACCGCCCCAGCCCATGTTGAAGTGAATGTAGAGCGTGTTGTCCTTGTAGCCATAACCGTCGCCGACGATGGCATGCCCTCCCGACCCGTCCAGCACGCTCGCCAGTACAGGCAAGCCCGCATCGAAGTTGGACAACAGGGCGTTCTTGATCGCGTCCGTCCCGCTCAGGTCTTCTTTATGTTTCCAGTATGCCAACGCACTCGCGTAGCCGAAATGGTTCGTGAGGGCGTGCACCAGCTGATAACCGCCCGCACCACTTCCACCGGAACTATAGTCCACACTGCAGCAGATTCCGACATCCGAGGTCAACTTGCCAATCGCCTGCCGTTGGCTCAGGGTTATTGAAGAGTTCGGCACAAGCGGCATCGCATCCCAGCTGTACGTACCACCCTGCGTCGTCAAGGATGTCGTCGCACCGTCGACCGCGCAGTTCGGGTTCGTGAACTGCGGCATCGCCGCCGTCGGATAGCGGAAGTAGCGCATGATCTGCGCACCTGCCGTCGCCACGCACCCGCACACGTAGTGGTTCGGCGTGTAATAGTTGTAGCAGTAGTCGCCACCGACCTCGTCCTGACCCCACTTCGACTGCACGAACGGCGCCACGCGCATGTCGGACACGGACGAGACCCCCTGCGCGGACATCAGCTGCGCGCCCCCACCCAGCAACTTGGCCCATTTCGCCTCGTTGGCGGCGGCGACCGGCGACACCCCCATCAACCGCATCCCACCCGAAGAGCCCCCGCCTTGCGTCCGGAGCGCGAGGTCGTTCCTCAGCAAGACCCACAGCGGGTTCCTGTCGTCTTCGACAAGATCCCCCTCTGACGAAAACGCAACGATCGGTTCCCTTTGCGTATCAGAGGACGTCACCACAAATCCTCCCTCCGACAACTTCACCACATGGAAGGATGCGCCGTTCGTGGGCGAACAGGTGCACACATCAGAGACCTCCCCCTGCATCGGACTCCCCAAAGCAGAGGACGCTCCCAGCCATCGTGACACGGCGGTCTTGGCCTGGCTGGCCGTCACGGTTTCCGCAGACACCGCGCCCGCGAGGGAAATAAATACACCTGTCACCCACAGGGCAACAAAGCGTGATATTTTCCTTGTCATAATCATTTCTCCTTAGATAGCGATCCCATATTATACCAAAATCGCATCTTTCGCGGGAGCGGACACCGCATGCACGCAAGGACGCGCATCAAGTGACGTCTGTGCGCAGCCCGCCAACCCGCACAACTCGATTCGGGCGCGCAAGCGAGGACTTCTATGATACAATATGCGGCCAAGAAATCCACCTTCCCTTCCAGACCGGTGAGAGATGGGTTTCGCAATCTTCCCCATGCAAGGAGTCAATAGTCAATGCAACGAATGCTGATTCTGTGCGCGTGTTTGTGCGCCACTTCCGTCCTGCGCGCGGCCCTGCCGGTTGCCGACCGGCTGCAGGTGCTGTGGGACGACCATGTGCTGGACATGGAGAAGACGACCGCTTCGCGCATCGTGCACCATCCCGAATACGTCGGCGTGGCGATGACGCACGAACAGCCGTGGGAGGGCGACGGATGCGACTTCCACTGCATCGTGCCGGATCGCGACGAGAGCGGCGAGTTCCTGCGAATGTACTATCTGGGATGGGCGATAAAGTGCGGATGGAAGGATGTGAAGGAGCGTTTCTCCGCCGATGGCGTGCGGGTGTGCTACGCCGAGAGCCGCGACGGCGGCCTCACCTGGAAGAAGCCGTCGCTCGGACTTGTCGAATTCAGAGGATCGAAGGACAACAACTGCCTCCTGGACAGGAAGTCGTTCAACGCCGGCTGGGACAACTTCATGGTGTTCAAGGACGAGAACCCCGCCTGTCCGCCCGACGAGCGCTACAAAGGCGTTGCGGCGCACAAGGGACTTTCCTGCTTTCTGTCAGCCGACGGCATTCATTTCCGGTACGGATGGACGCTGACGCGCGACGGGGCGTTCGATTCGCTCAACGTCGGCTTCTGGGACAAGACACGCAAGGAATACCACCTGTATTTCCGCGCCTTGCACGACGTGAAGTCCGAACGCAACGGCGACCTCAAGATGCGCGATGTGCGCCATTGCGTCTCAAAGGACTTCAAGACATGGACCACACCTGCGTTGCTGGACTTCGGCAAAGATGCGGAAGACTACGCCCTCTACACGAACGTGATCGAGCCGTACTTCCGCGAACCGTCGATCTTCGTGGGCTTCCCGTCCCGTTACGTGCAGCGAAGGTCCTGGACGCCGAACTACGACCGCCTGCCGTCCGTCGAGAAGCGCAAGTGGCGCATGGGGATCGGTCACACGAATGGCGGCCATCCGCGCTACGGGCTGGTGCTCACCGACTGCGTCTTCATCTTTTCGCGCGATGGGCAAAGCTTCTTCCGGGAAGACGAGGCCTTCATGCGGCCGGGCCCGGAGAATCCGGACAATTGGGTGTATGGCGACTGCTACCCGGCGCGCACGCTCGTGCGGACGCCCTCGCCGGTGGGCGGCGACGACGAACTGTCGATCTTCACCTTTGACCGTCATTGGTCCGGTCTCGCCTCGAACCTCAACCGCTATCGCCTGCGTCAGGACGGGTTCATCTCGCGCCGGGCGACGTACGCCGGGCAGAAGGTTGTGACAAAGCCGCTCGTGTTCTCCGGTTCGGAGTTGCTGGTGAACTTCTCCACGTCTGCACGCGGACGGATGTTCGTGACCATTCAAGACGAGTCGGGCAACAGCCTCAGGAGCGTCGAGCTGTTCGGCGACAAGGTTGACAGGCCGGTGGATTTCGCCTCAGGCGGCAAGGTTTCGGATTTCGCCGGCAAGCCGGTCGTCGTCGAGTTTGACATGTCGGACGCGGATCTCTACTCGTTTCGCTTCCGGTAGGTTGAAATTGGTCGAGCACTTTGCTGTATCAGATTTTGGCATCAAGTGCTCGACAAGCGGGGGTGCTTCCGGGGGACTGGCTTCTAATGGCTGCTGAGCAAGACCTCCAAATCATTGCGGGTGGAGACGGAGGCGAGGCGGGATACCATGTCGTCGGAAATGAGGCATCCGCACAATCGCGCCAGGAACTGACGGTATCCCGCATGGTTGGGACTGGAGCAGGCGATCACGACGAAAATGTGTGTCTTAGAGCCGTCTATGGCGTTGAAATCAATCGAACAGCCTTGTTGGAAAACGCCGATGCCCACAAGCAGCTTCTCCAATCCGGGGACGTATCCGTGCAGAATCGCAAAGCCGTGCATTGAGGTGAAGCTGATGTCGCTCTGGGAGTGCGCGATGACGGTCGAGACCATGTCGTCGAGCTTATCCAGGGGCAGGCCATTCTTCTCGAATACGGCCTTGAGAACCTGATGGACGACGCCTTCGGCGGTCGTCTCGGTGATGTCGCAGACAACGGGAATGGACTTGACGATCTCCTGCCACTCTGCATTGTCCATTGGGATGCCTTCATTCGTATCGTTCATTTGGCTTTTCTCCATTTTTTAATTGCGTTTTGAATCAGGGTTTGACGTCCGTATAGCCGCACAGCGCGCCCAGCGCCCAGTCGAGGGCGAAGAAGGAAACGCCCTTCAGGGCGTCCGCCGCCTCGAGCTGCGCACGCACGGAGTCCCGGTCGGGGCTCGCCTCGTCCGCGCAGGCGGCGATTCCCGGGACAAGGGCGGACGCTGGCGCCGCCGCCTTGCACAGCGCAAGGTCGCGTTTAAAGGCGATTGGTGACTCGGTGTAGATCATGGGCGAGACGAAATCCACCCACTCCTCCTTCACCCACCGGGGCCAGTCCTGGCCACGCTTCGCCGCCGCTTCGGGGGTGGGGAACACCGCAGCGGAAAGCGCGCAACCCGGGCGCGCGCGGCGAAACATCCGCGAGAAAGTTCGGACGAAAAGCGAGATGTCGTCCATCTTCTCGGCGTTCGCCTCCTCAGCGGACGGCACGCGCACGTAGTCGAGCTGGACGCCGGCGACATCCGGGGGGATTGAATCCAGGAGCTCCTGCACGCGTCTGCCGCGTGCTTCTCCGCCATGGGGAACGGTCCACCGGCCGTCCGAAGCCGGTTCGAACGCATTGAGCCAGAGATGGACGCCGACGCCCGCTTTGCCGGCCATCCCGAGAAATCGCCTGACGCCAGCCTCCCCAGAGCCCAGCGCTTCGCGGCGGACGAAGAGCGCATTCAGACCGTGCCCCTTCATCCATTCCGGCAGCGTCGGCATTCCACCCGGAAAGCCGGGAGGATTCTGCAGCCATGCCCCGCGTATCTCGAACTTGGCGAGTTCCGTGACAGAGATTGGCTTCATGGGACCAGGGAGATTCTGACAGGCCATGTTGGGCGACACCTTCTGCACAACACTCCTGAGGTGCCTTGCCGCCGCAGGCGATGGAAGCGGCGGGATGTGCGAGAACCATGCGCCGGCGGGCGTGAGTGTCACGGCCGGCGAACCGGCCGCGCCGTTGGGAGAGAGGAACCGGGCCACCACATTGGCGGAAGCCGAGCCGTCGAACAACGGCACGATGGTGTTGTCGGTGCGGTGGGGATAGGGCGGAACGGACTCGTCGAGGGACTTGATGGCGCACCACGGCTGTCCGCCGTGCCAGGCACCGGGCCGCAGACCGAACGCCTCCGAAAGGACGGGGTTGGCCGAATAGTAGACGATGGCGCGGCCGCCTTTGCGAATAAACCCGGCGAGGAGCTCGGCATCGGCGGCGGGGAGCGACGAGGCATCAGGGACGATGACGAGCCGCGGGGCGGACTTCACGGCGGCGGAAACAGAGGGATGGAGGTCGCAATCAAGCCGGGTGCGGGAGAGCGTGGCGGCTACGCGGTGCGCAAGCGTTTCCATCCACGAACCTGCCGGGCCCGACAGAACGGCGATTTCAGAGACGGGGGCGAGCGAGAGGGAATTGACGACGAGCCTGCCCGCACCGGACGAAGGAGAGCGCCACACGCTCACGCGCACCTCGTCTATCTTCGGCTCCTCGCCAACAGTCGGCGCGAAGTTCCCGAACGGAACGCGCAGGTACGACGCGGCGAGCGCGGCAGTGTCAACTTGGGCGGCGGCACGCCAGTCGTCGCCGATTTTCAAGTGAAACGTTACGGCCCTGACGGAAGCGGCCCCCTCGAAAAGCTTGATGTCGAGCGCGATGGCGCCCGCCGGAACGCCAGAGCGGGATGGTGTCGGCTTCACGTCCACGAAGACCCGGTCCTCCGCCGTTTTCGCGAAGTCCCACTCGAGCGACGAAACGGCGGCCGACGCCACCATGGCAACGAGGGCGCAGACGGACGACAGGAGTCGCTTCATGGTCCTTTGGACGATTATCGCCACACGTACACCTCGTCGCGATCGGCCGGTGCTTTGACGGACTGGCCCGTTGGATTGCCGGCGGCAGCAACAGTTGCGGATGCCGGAACGGGCGTCTGGGCAGAGGTCGGCGCGGGCGTTGGAGCCGCAGCCGCAGGTTCCTGCGCGGCAAAGGGGTTTTCCAGCCTTACGGGAGAGTGCTGGTTGCCCGTGTTGCCGTTGTTCTTGATGATGCGAGCGGTCTCGCGCCGATTGTTCCGGATGCGCGAGCGGATCGCGTTTACCACCGCGCTCAGAAGGAAGATGGCGGCGAGAATGCCGAACACCAGATGGAAAAGGTCGTTCTGAAGCAAGTCCTCCATACGGTCAACCCTCCTTCGGCAGAATGTCCACGTCCTCGGCCGCCTGATGCACGATCGCGGCGTCTATCTCGGGAGCCTTAGCCACGTAGCCGAGCATCAGCGCGGTGTCGCAGATGTTGGTGATGCTTCTGGGTACGCCGCCGGAAAGGCGGTAAAGCTCGGCCAGGGCCTCATGGTTGAAGATCCACATGTCGCCGCCCGCCGCCATGACCTTGTGCTGGACGAACTCAATGGTCTCATTGTGCGTGAGGGGGTCAAGCGTCCAGCTAAGCTGCACCCTGGCGCGCAGGGACTGGTAGGAACGCACCATGTCCAGAAGCTCCGGAATGCCGGCCATGATGACCGTGGCGAGCTGCTGTTCGCGTCCGTCGCTGGAAGCCAAGCGCAGGTTGGTCAGGTAGTGGATGAGGTAGAGCCCGTCGTCGTCGCCCAGATACTGCGCCTCGTCGATGAGAATCGCGTGGCGTTTCAGGGCGCCCGGCTTGCGGGAGAGCTCCTGGAGCGTCATGAGGCCGTCCGCGATCGAGGCGACCGTCCCCTTCACGCCCAGACCGGCGATGACATGGCGCAACAGCGCGAGGTGTCCCTTGGGGATGGCGTCGATGCGGACGTACGGAATGCCCGCCTGAGTGATGCGCTCGGTCAGGCTGGACAAGAGGAAGGACTTGCCCATGCCGAACTGACCGGTGAGGACGCCGGCGACCCGTCCTTCCGAAACGAGGTAGAAGAGCCGTGCCACACCCTCCTCGAACTGGCTCGAGTGGTAGAGCTGCCGAGGGTTGTATGAGTTGACGAACGGCGCTTCCCTGAGATTCCAATATTTTTTGTACATGTCAACCTTCCTCCTTCATTGCGGCGGCGAACGAATACTTCGCGCGTTTATCCGTTTCTGTCGCGGCGGCAGCAAACGAATATTTCGTACGGTCTCTCCTTTCGGGCTTGGGCTCGGGGCCGGGCTTGGGCTCAGGGCCGGGCTTGGGCTCGGGGTCGGGCTTGGGCGGCGGCACGAAATGCGAAAGCTGGCCGAGTATGGACTGCGTCATGTCCATAATCGCCGGATCTGCCCCATGGGAGAAGGACTCCACGGTCGCCGGCGCCTCCGTTCCTTCGACAAGAGTCTGGAATTCGCCCGACAACGTTGGGACAGCCTCGGGCTCCACGTCCTTCACGAACCCTTGCCGCGGCACGAACTTCAACCGCGTCTCGTATGGCAGGTGGACATTCGCCGTCAGTCCTATGTAGGTGAGCACCTTCATGTAATAGTTGCCCAGCCTATCGCAGTGGAACTGGATCGCGATCGAGGACCTGTTCTTCATCTCCCCCCACACCTTCTTCGCGGCGGCAGAGACTGGTTCCGGCAAGGCCACGATGGTGGTAAGCCCGGATTCTTCGAGTATCGAGATGAATTCCTCGACGCGCTCTGGAGCGGCAGAAGCGGGATGGACTTCAAGCCAGGGTCGGGCGTCCTGGATGAAGAGGACAGTCGCCGAGATGCGGTGGGCCTCCGCAATGATTTCCTCAAGCGATTCCCTGAGGGGTAGCTCCTCACCCGGCTTGTAAGCATGGTAGATGATCGAGAGCGCACCAATTTCAGTGGCTTTCTCCAGATCGTAGCCGACTTCGCGCGCCCGCATTGCGACATGGTCGTCAGACTCGGCGAAGACGGCTAGTACCTGCTCATCCAGCCGGTAGTAGCTGTTCAGCGCCGCGCCCAAAGCCACTTCACGGCCTTCGCCCGAGGCGCCCGTCAGAAACGTCACGTGGCCGACGTAGATGCCGGAGAACTTGTCATCCAGCACCGGAATCCCGATGGGAACCTTCATGATCTTATTTGACATCTATGCTCTCCTCCCCGCCGCCACGGCAGCTTCAAGCTCGCGCAGACGGTTCGCCATCGCGGTGATGTCCATCAGCGTGCCCACCACCAGGTCGTGGTGAGAGCCCGAGCACTTCATCAGCTCGCAGAAAAGCACGTCCATGTGGTTGGGCTTGAGCGAGTCGACCAGGATGGGGCCTCCTGAACCGGAATCAACCGTGTTCCTGACGACCCCGTTGAAGAGCTCGGCATTCCGCCCCACAACGTCCGCAAGCGTGAAGCCGACCGTCCGCGGGTAGCCCACCAGCGCGTTGAAGCGGCCGTTGGCGCGCACGATCTTCCCCGTAGCGGCGTCGACCGCGAAGACGGCGGCGGCGGTCCCCTCGAGGACGGCGTTGAGCTCCCCGCCCGCAGAGGCGATGGCGGCGGCAACGGTGTTCGCCCGCTCGCAGACGTTCTTCATCAGCGCCAGCAGCATCTTTCCGTCGAAAGGCTTGCCGATCACTTCCCACGCACCGTATTCATAGAGCTCTGTGACCGTCTGAAGATCGATGGCCGAGGCGGTCTCCACCACCACTGGCACCGTCTTGATGATGCCGCTTTCGCGCAGAAACTTCAGCACCTCCCATCCGTCCACCCCATGCATGACGAGGTCAAGCATGATGGCGGAGTAGCTGTACTCGCCCTTGCGCAACATCTCGATGGCATGGGCACCGTCCGAAGCCTCATGAATCTCGAAGTCGTTCTGGAATATAGCGCGAATGATGGACCGCACGACGTTCGAATCGTCGATGATCAGGATCAGGGGTTTCGCGCCCCCATGGGCTCCGTCATGCGTGCTGTGGTGATGACTTGGGATTGTCATGTGTACATTCCTTTACTATGTGATGGATAATCGGAGTGACATTAGAAATGGCTTAGGAGGTAGAGAAGCACCATGTGGTCGATGTAGGACCTCATGGCCAGGATGTCGTATTCCAGCGAAATCGTCAGCCAGTCGGTGATGTCGTAGCTGTAGAGGCCACCAAAGCCCCAGATGGCCTCCCAGTCGGTGTCTCGGTCGGTTATGTTCCTGAAGGATGAGCGGTCGTCGTCGCTCGCAACGTTCTTGTCGTTCAGCGCAAAGCTGCCGCGCCCGTCGCTCTTGGAGAAGCCGCCAAAGAGGTCTGCCCGGAACCGCAGCTTGTCCGAACCCGTCTCGTAGCGCAGCACGCCCAGCGCGCGCTTGTCCCAATAGGGCGTCCAGTAGAAGTCGCTGGGGTCGCTCGTCGTGGTGGTGCTGAATCTCAAGCCGTACCAGACCGTCGGCATGGACTCGGAGGACCACAGGGACTCGAGATTCATGAAGTACATCGCGTTGTCGTCGCTGTAGGTCCAGTACTGCGTGCGACCGGACAGCTTCCAGTAGTCGGACGGCAGCCATGCCGCCGTGAGGGCGAGGGAGTCGTACGTGACATTCTTTACGGCCGAGGCCACGTAGTCGTGGTCGAAGAGCGTCATGACGGAGAAATTGTCCTCGGGGTTCCACCGGGCGCCGAAGGAAAACACCACCTCGTCCTTCTTGCGCATCGGCGTGAAATAGCCGCTGTTGCGGTGATCCTGCAGGTTCGGGTAATCCTCGTACTTGTACTTGTCGTCGCGGGAGGGCTTGCGCGTCGACACCCCCGCCGAGCCGAAGAGGAACACCCCGGAATCGAGGCGCCAGTTCATGCCCAAGCGCCAATCCTCGGTTTCGGCCTTGAACTTGTACAGCGTCTCCTCGTAGTCCACGTCGGTCATCGTCTGCGCGTTCCAGTAGGGCCGGACGGTCTGCTTGATCTCGCCCTTGTGGTATTCGCCGTACAGGCTGATCCAGTCGTTCAAGTTGGCACCGCCCTTCGCGCCGTACCGGACGATCTCCACCTGGTCGTTGGCCTTGGTGTGGGAGACGTCGCCCTGCACGTAGGGATGGCCGGGATCAAACCAGGGTCTTTCCTTCTCCTTGGACATCTGCCACTCGAGCTCCGGCTCGCGCAAGTCGCCCGCGACCTTCTTCCCTTCCCCGCCTTCGCCGGAATCGTTCTGGCGGATCGTCGTGTCGTTGCGGTCGTCGCGCTCCGCGTCGTGCGCAGACGTCCCGCCCGAGACCGTCTCCAGCAAGGGGCGCATGCTAACGGAGACGCGGTTGCGGAAGCGGTGGCGGATGTTGTAGTCAAGCTTGGTGCACAGGTCTTCTGGATAGCCGTCCTTGCGCAGGCTGGCCACGATCTTGTTCGCCTCGTTCGGCTGGTTGAGGAGCATCGCCAGCTCGGCGCGCATCCGGCGGCCAAGGAAGTAGGGATGGAACTCGTAGGCGTGCCGGACGACGTCCTCGCCCTCGTCCGACCAGCTGGGCTCGTAGCGGCGCGCGATCATTGGATCGTCGCCGGTCAAGGTGAAGCCGGTGTTGCTCTGCACGAAGCCGAGGCCATAGGAGCAGGCGGCCTCGGAGATGATGCTGTCGCTGATCGAGCGCTTGGTGCTGATGTTGCACGCGCCAACCTGCCCCACCGAGCCGAGGGGGTAGGCCACCATGGCCACGGCGCAGTCGTTCGAACCCATCTCCTTGCGGATCTTAGCGCGGCTGTCGCGGAACTCGTGGCGGACGCGCCGGTCCCATTCGTTCATCGACTCGATCCGGTTGCGGTCGGCCTTCCACAGACGGTTGTGCAGAGGGTCTCGCATGTCGGTGCCCTCCTTGTCCACGGGCGCCTTCTTGTCGCCCGAGCGGAGCGAGGATCCGACGATCCAGTTGCCGGTGTCGGCGTACCGGCGTATCTCGTCCCACTCAAGCCGACTGGGCTCGAAAGTTTCCGGTTCCTCGGAGGGGGTGAACAGTGTGAAAGGAACGCCGAACTCCTCCGCGACACGGGTGCCCAGCACCATTTGCGAGCGACGGGCGGTGTCGAACGTCACCGCGAAGGTCAACCGGGGGCCCAAGGAATCCTCGTCATCCTGGCCTTCCTCGTCCTCGTCGCCGGTATCATCGTCTTCATCCGGCGAGGATCGCCTGCGTGCGCGGACCTTTCTCGTCTCCTGGTCGCTCTTGAGGTAATGCCGGCCCGTGATCATCCAGCCGATATGGTCGAAGAGCTTCGCCGGAAGAGGCGCATCCTCCTCGTCGGCCCGCTCGTCGACGAGATGCCGCACTTTCCGGCGGCCGGCCTTTGCGTCTTTTTTGGGGTGTCTCACGGCGCCGATGATCTGGATCATCTCATCCATGTAGGAGCCGCCGCCCGCATAATACAGATAGGGCAGCGCGGAGACCTCGATGGCGACGGTCTTCTTCTCGGCCACGCCCTCGCCCAGCGCGCGGATGGCCTCGATCTCGGC
>CACZCD010000093.1 GCA_902779565.1 uncultured bacterium
TGTACAGCTTGACGCAGCGAAGCTGGTCAAGGAATCTGTTGCGAATGCTAAGGAAGAGGCTGGCAAGAAGGCAAAAGACATTCTTGTCACAGCAATTCAGAAGTGTGCTGCTGATCACGTGGCTGAGGCGACAATTTCCGTTGTTCAGCTTCCAAATGATGAGATGAAGGGTAGAATCATCGGACGTGAAGGTAGAAATATCCGTACATTAGAGACATTAACTGGTGTAGAGTTAATCATTGACGATACACCAGAGGCAGTCGTACTGTCTGCATTTGATCCAGTTCGTCGTGAAATTGCGCGAGTAGCACTGGAGAAGTTGATTGTGGATGGACGTATTCATCCTTCAAGAATTGAAGAGATGGTTAATCAGGCAAAGAGAGAAGTGGACAATGACATTCGTGAAGCCGGTGAAGAGGCTGCACTTGAGGTTGGCGTTCATGGATTAAATCCAGAACTGATTAAGATGCTGGGAAGAATGAAATTCAGAACCAGTTATGGCCAGAATGGCTTAAAGCACTCCATCGAAGTTGCAGAACTCTGTGGACTCTTAGCTGCAGAAGTCGGCGAAGATGTACGTATGGCTAAGCGTGCAGGTCTCCTGCATGATATTGGTAAGGCTATTGACCGAGAGAGAGAGGGATCTCACGTACAGCTTGGTGTTGAGATTGCCAAGAAGTATAAGGAAGATGCAATCGTAATCAATGCCATCGCATCTCACCATGGTGATTGCGATCCTGAGAGTCTCATCGCTTGTCTGGTACAGGCAGCTGATACAATCAGTGCTGCTCGTCCAGGTGCAAGACGTGAGACAATGGAAGCATATACACAGCGTCTGTCTCAGCTGGAAGAGATTACCAACAGCTTCAAGGGCGTTGAGAAGTCATATGCAATTCAGGCAGGCCGTGAAGTACGTATCATGGTTGTTCCGGATCAGATCGACGATGCTGGTATGGTTCTGTTAGCAAGAGATGTTGCTAAGAAGATCGAGGCAGAGATGAAGTATCCAGGACAGATTAAGGTCAATGTTATTCGAGAATCTCGGGTTACAGATTACGCTAAATAAAGCATACGAAAACAGGAAGATAAGAAGGCAACTAGCTAAGGCTGGTTGCCTTCTTTTTTACACATTATTCATAATTGGGTAGCACATTCTCTGTTATTATTAAAAGTAAGATCATTATATAGTTTAATATAGGGGATTGATATGGAAGAGAAAAAACTTGGACCACATGTAGAACGAATCGGAAGAGAATTGGTATATTCTGGTGCAATTGTAGACTTCTATCAGGATCGGGTAGTCCTACCGGATGGAAAAGAAGAGACCTGGGACTTTGTAGCACATCGAAAGGGCGCAGCAGCAGTCCTTGGAGTTCTGGATTCGGGAAAGCTGATTATGGTTCGACAGTATCGACCTGCACTGGATCGATGGACTCTAGAGATTCCTGCTGGTGCGAGAGACTCTATTCATGAGGACTCCTCTGTGACAGCAAGTCGAGAGCTGTTAGAAGAAACAGGCTATCAAGCCCTACATTTAGAAAAACTATTAGAACTAAAAACCACCGTTGCCTTCTGTAATGAATTTATTGATGTCTATCTGGCGGAGCATCTCACCAATCAAAGAGAGCAGAATCTAGATGAGGCAGAAGTAATTCATTTGGAGGAATGGGACTTAGAGGATCTATTGAAACTAATCTATCAGGGAGAGATCCAAGATAGTAAGACTGTATCTGCAATCCTTGCTTATAAGGTATTGCTTAATAAAAGAAAGGAAAACTGAGATGGCGACAAAATGCAGACATTGCGGTTCAACAAGCTACGGGCACGGTTGCGCATACGGCCCGAACCGGCTTCATGAACATCGCGACGACGAAAAGCACTGCGAATGGTGCGGCTCGTCCAGCTACGGACATGGTTGCGCATACGGTCCGGATCGGCTGCACCGGCATGGGCCGGGCGGCAACAAGTGCATCTGGTGCGGCTCGACCTCAAACGGCTCGGGCTGTCCATACTCCCCTACGCGCCGCCATGAAAAGTGATGACGACGGGCAGTTCGCCAAACAGCGCGACGAAGCCATAGAAGAGCTTCGTTCGGCGCTTGCCGAGCTGGAGTCTGGAGAAGAGCTTTCGGACTTTGTAGAAGGACATGGACTCCAAAGCCGGTACTTTGCGTTCTCGTGGCGTTCGGACTGGCTGAGCATAAGCTACCGCCTGCCGTATGCGCGGGTTCTTTCCGGCGAGGAGGCGGAGCGCCTCGACAACGCCAGGATAGGTGCCGCGATCCGCATGGCCATATTGCTCCTCGCTTCAGATTCCGGCGAAGCGCTGTTGCACGACGGCGAGGCGGCGCTTTCGGTGGAGGCGGGCGAATTCGGCGTACGGTACGCCATAACCGGTGCGGACGGCGAAGAGATCGACTCCGCCGATGACTGGCAGCCGCTTATCGCGCGTCTTGAAAACGATCTTCCCTCCGCCGGCGAAAGCCTTCATATCATTTGGCCGTAACCTTTTGCCATGTTGCGTGTAAACAAGGCGTGACCAAAGGAAAGGAAATTTTGCCATGCCACTTACGGGCGTAAACATCAACAACGTATCGATGGACTACTTCCTTCGCGGCGTCGATGCCGCGAAGCCGCAGGGCGTCCAGCCGTCGCAGGTCCAGCAGGAGGGCGCAAACGCGCAGATGGACCAGAACCAGCAGGCCGTCGGCAAGATGGTCTCGCAGCTGGACGTACTTCTGATGAAGGCCGCAATGGCCTCGACGAAGGGGCTTGACGGCAAGCAGGTGAAGCAGTCGCTCCAGACGCTTGTGGACCAGGGGCTTCTCGACAAGGACTCGTTCAAGCTCCTCGCCAAGACAGCCGACACGGCCGCGAAGACGCTCAAGGCCCTCGACAAGTTCACCGGCAGAGAGCTTGCCACCGCCATCGGCGCGGACAACCACTATGACATGAAGACCGCGGCGGGCAAGGCCGTCGCGGCGGCCGTCAAGGCGCAGCAGGACCTCTCCGCTCTTCTCGGACAGGTCGGCAAGATCGTGAACGCCGTGGTCCGGAACGAGGAGCAGGTGCGGAGCGGCAACGCGAAGTATAAGGGCATCAGCGAAGAACTGATCAACGGGGTGAACGAGTTCACCATGATCTGCGACCGCCGGATGATGGAGATCGACCAGCTGGCCTGGCAGATGAAGAATTTCGCCGTCTATCTTGCGGCAAACGGAGAGAACTCCGATCCCAACATCATGGCCATCCTCAAGGCCAAGGTGAACGACCTCATGCCGCGCCAGGCGCTCGCGATGCACGGCACGGCGGATGCGCTCGCGACGGTCAACAAGAGCGTCTCCGCGAAGCTCCGTCCGATTGCGGAGAAGATCGACGCGTTCCGGAACAATCCTTCGTCCACCCTCGGCGAGGCCGACTTCAACGCGCTGAAGAGTGACATCGTCACGATGAAGGCGGCGCTCCAGGATATCCGCAAGAACGGCGTCCAGGTCGGCGAGGGGCGAATGGTGGTGGCGAGGGACATCATGAAGGCGCTCGAGGAGGAGGTCGCCAAGGCGGAGTTGCTTTTCGAGACCGCCCGCAGCGACGTGTCGCGCCGGATCCTCGACAACTACATCGCAACAACCATTTCGCTTCTGTACGAGAATGAGGCCTACGAGGACCAGTACAACAACGGTACGACGCACCAGACGGCGTTTGCGTGCCGCGACGAGTTCATCCTGGCCATGAGAGCCGTCGCCGAAGCCGCCGTGGACGGCAAGAAGTCGGGCGACGACGTCCAGAAGCTCGTCCATGATCTCGGCGTCAGGGCGAAACAGCTTCAAACAGCGGCACAGCTGGTCGGAAACGCCTTGGGCTCGTCCGCCGAACGCTTCAACGCGATTTTCGGCCGTATGAAGAGCATCAAGCCCATCGTCATCGGCTTCGACAAAATCGTAGACGAAGTACGCAACAGCAAACGGCTCTTCTCCGCCTCCGAGGCGATGGGCGTCTTCAAGGGGACCATATCGGTTTCGTCCCTCATCGAGGCCCGTGCGCGCGGCCTGAGGGATTCGGACGTAGACCCCGCGAACGAAGACTCCAACATCGTCTCCCAGCGCCTGCTCGGCGCAGGTGCGGCGGGCACGGTGTACGAGCTCACGCGCGCCGACGGCAGGCAGGTCGTCTTCAAGGGCGAGACCGAGAGCCGCGCCGGGCTTTCGGGAATCGTGGCGGGAGCCGCCAAGAACTACTCCGCGCAGCAGATGACCGCAAACCTCAACATCGCCTCCAAGAACGCCGCAAAGGCGCTGGGCATGGGCGGCATTCTTGTTGACTACTCGGTCGGGACACACAACGGCGTATTTGGCTTCTACATGGAAAAGGCGAAGGGCATGACGCCGGAGGCCATGAAGGGGTTCGGCCTTTCCCGGTCTTCTTCGGGCGGCGGAATGTCGGTAAAGGAGATCAAGAATCTTCCGGCGGAACAGAAAAAGCAGGTCAAGGCCGACCTCAGGCGCGAGCTCAACCGCATGCAGTGGCTGGACCTCGTGACCGGACAGGCCGACCGCCACCACGCGAACTACTTCGTCCATGTGGACCCCAAGACGCACGTCGTCACCGTCAAGGGCATCGACAACGACGCCGGGTATTCGCAGTACCGCACCGGCGCCATGAAGTTCTCCTTCGACAAGGACCGGTCGGATGATTTCAAGACTCTTCTGACCGACCTCGCCAAGCAGATCGACTCCCGCAACTACAAGAGCGTGCTCGAGGATCTGCTCAAAGACCCCGGCATAACGACCGACGGGAAGGGAAGGTACGCCGTCGATGTTTCCAAGATCGAAAACAAGGCCATCTCCAGCGTGCTCTGCAGAGTCACGGGCCTGCAGCCCCTTGCTCTGCCGGACAAGATCGACCGCGAGACATACGATGCCATCGTTGCGCTGAAGTCCGGGCCTAAGCGCGACGCGTACCTGAACTCGATACGTCCGCGCCTTTCGGAAGCGAACTTCAATGCGGCGGTCAGCCGCCTCGACGACGTCATCGCCAGGGCTGAAAAACTCGGCGGCGAGGGCAGGGTCATCGAGAAGGAAGGCTGGCTAGACGAGCCCGTCGAGACGCTCCGGACGGGCGACATCTCCGTCAAGAAGCAGAACGGGGCCGTCAAGAAGCTTGGCGGACGGATCGCGAATGATGCGAACGAGTTCCTCTGCACGTCGATATATGTCCGCGACGGGCTTGACAAGATCTTCTCATGACGCTTTACCCGCCCGTCACCATGACGACCGTTACGTGCTTGTTCGCGCGTGGACATCACCGCCACAGCAACAGCGGACTTGGCCTCGCGGCGGGCATTCCGGGCTTGCCGTGAATCACGGGTCAGTTGGTGCCATAATGCTTGTCCATCGCCGCCGCGAAGAGGTCGATGCCCTCAAGCGTCTTGGTGATGTTCTTCTTTTTCGGCTCGTCCGGTATCGTGAACTTCCACGGCGCGGTGTAGATGCCCTTGAGACGTTTCGGGTCGAGGCGGGTCTTGCAGAACGAGACGAGCGCCTCGGACGCATCGTCGCGCGACCAGTTGGACGTGCAGGGCAGAAGGTCGTAGCCGGCGTCGTTGAGGGCGACGAACGAGGCCGAGAGGTTGCGCTGGACTCCTAAAACTCCCATGTACACACAAGGATACCATAGCCCGTCTCTCGCGTCAACAGGGTTGTTTGCAGATCGACCCTTCCCCCATTTTTTGCACTATAATGACGACGGCGCCAGAGGGCTCGGCGTGCCGGACTTCCACTTCTACGCCATCGCGGATGGCCTTGCCTCTCAGAATCCTACCGGAAGTGGAACACCATGCCGTCGGGGCGCCATCTCCAGGTGATGCGCACCTTTGCGGGATCCGTTCCGGCGGTGTAGGTGCAGGACGCGCCGACATGATAGGCGGGATCGCCCCACTCTCCGGCGGATTCGTCCCACGCCTCTATCGTGTAGCCCACGACCGGGCGCACCTTGCCAGCCTTGGCGTCGTTCGCGGCGGAGGCCGTGAACGTGTATCGGCCCTCCACGAGATAGTCGCCAAGCCCTTCGCCGTCGAACTCGGCGAACTTTCCGGTCACGGTAACATTGTGCGGCGGCTTGACCCCCTTGAAGCGCGCCTCGTCAACCTTGCGGTTCTGCTCCAGCTCCTCGTCCAAGAGCGAGCGGTTGTACACGCGAATCGCCTGAATCTTGCCGGTCAAACGGCGTTCGTCAACATACGTAGCATCCCCTTCATTGTACACGCCGCCAATGTAAAACGGCTGGTTCTTGAACTGGTCCCACCACTTGCGCCATGAACCATACCATTCATTTTCGACGGGCTTCACGCTCTGGAACAGCTGATACTTTCCTGCATGCCAGATGGCAGTGAGGTACTTGCCCTGCCATGAGCCGCTCGGCGAAAGCTCAAAACGACCGCTGCCGTCGCCGGAATTGTTGCGAATCTTGAAGAACGTACGCGCAACGGAGCCAAAGCCATAAACATTCAGATAGTCGTTGGTCGATCCGAAGTAGGTCGGGTAGGTATTCCCCGAAGTCCTGCCAGACGTCTCCGCCTCGCAGACGACCTGAATCGTCACCTTCCAGTCAAATACCGGATTTGTCGCAATTCGCGCGAACTTGCCGCCGTACTTGAAGTGATAGCCGTCAGCCTCCCAGCCGTCACCCGCCGAAGCGTTGCTTACGTAGTCGAACTCGGCGTTGAGGTTTGCACCGCCCGTGCCGAGGTTGACCCATGTCGTGGCATTTGGGTCGTGTTTAGCGGTCACGCCAGCATTGCGGATGCCGTCGAAGAAGAGGTAAAGACCGTCCTGCACGTAGTCGCCTACGTCATAGTCGGGAATCTTCGTAAGACGGCTCTTGACAACCCAGTTCCATGTGAGGCGCTTGGAGGCGGTGGAAACGTCGGGTGTGACGGCGTTCTCGCCGTCGTGAACATCCGCCGCGCTCCACTCCGTGCCATCCCATGTTTCGAGCGTGTAGCCCTTGAGTTCGTAGGGAACGCCGCCGAGAACCGCCTCAGTCTGCGCGGTGAACTGATAGCCTGCCGCCGGACGATACGCGCCGCACGGCAGATCGCCGCCAAGCCCTTCTACAGTAGATGCGACAACGAGATCGCCCGTCGTCGCCGGAGAACGCCCAAAGAAGCGCACTTCGTCCGCCGCGCGGTTCTGCTCGAGCTCCGCGTTCGTAAGCGCGCGGTTGTAGATACGCGCCGCCTTGCCAATGCCATTGAAGCGACGGCTGTTGTATCCGCTATTGCCGCCGTTTCCTCCGCAGAATGTGAATGTCCGAGTACCTACAGCAAGGGTCAAATTGGTAGTCGCATCTGGCGTAACGGTCTGGAAGAGCGCCCCCGTCGTACCGTCCGAAAGACCTGTAACGTACTCTCCAGCCCATGGCTTGAAGCCGTTTTCGCGCACTTGCGTACCATCTACCTTGAGATTCACGACAGGGTCTCCGCGGTTGTTCTGGTTATAATACATCGCAAAGTAGTCCTTTCAGTAGCCGTTGTGCCGAGGATTCCCGGCCATGCGGTGTTGATGCGCGGCGAGTTGTTGACATCGAAATCGACAACCGCCTGCGCGGTAAATGCAGTCCCCAGCGTCCTCTCGGTATTCATGATGGCGTAGCAGGCGGACGATTTGCCGTCGAAATAGTAGCCGTCGCGCTTCCAGCCGCAATCGGCGTCGGGAATTACGAACCGTGCATAATCGCCTGGATTCGCAAGGTCGGCCCATGTCGTCGCCGTAGCGTCGTGAACCGGCTCGTAGCCAGTGTTACGAATGCCGTCGAGGTGAACGACGAGGCCATCCGTGACATAGTCGTTGAATGCCGCGTCATAGCCAGGCCCTGCCGTGTGCGTCCACTGCCACGTGAGGCGATATTTCGCCGTGGTGTCGGTAAGCGCAGCGGAAGTTCCACTGTGCGAAACAGGTTCTCCCCATGCCGAGCCGTCCCAGGTCTCGAGCATGTAGCCTGTGCATGAATATGAATCTTCGCCGACGGTCACGCTCGCCGGGGCGGTGAAGGTATGGCCGCCCGCCGAAAGCGCGTATGCGCCTTCAGGCGTATCGCCCGAAACGCCGCGCACAGAAGAGGCGACGACGACGTTCGTGACCGACATCGCAGCGCCGAAGAAGCGCACTTCGTCCACCGCGCGGTTCTGCGTCAGCTCTTCGTCGGTGAGGACGCGGTCGTAGATGCGGACGGACTTGATCGTGCCGAGGAACCAGCGCTGCTGACGATTGCCGAGGGTACTGCACGCACCACCAACACGCAGCGTGTTCGCAGCGATATTACCTTTGTCTGTGCTGACTTGCACGGCATCGGCGATGGCCGTCGTCTGGAGAATGTAGTTCTGTGCCCCGTTTCGGATGGCCGTAACATAGCGACCTTCCCATGCGTCCTTGGCGGCACCGTTGGCAAGGTTCACGTTTCCGCCATTCGCGTTCTTGAAGGTGAGGCGACCGCGTCCTTCTGCGTTCATGTCGTAATAGATGTTGAGCTGGTCATTATCGCCGGTTCCGACGAGGTTTGGCCAGAGGATATTTGGATCGGAAAAGGTCTTAAGGGTGTGGAGCGCGTTTGTGGTCGTGTCGCAGACGACCTGCACTGTAACCATGTTGGTGAGACCCGAAAGTGAATTTACGAACTGCGCGAAGGAGCGTCCGCCGAAGTAGTAGCCGTCGTCCATCCATGTGCTTGTGTCGGCGTAGTCGTGATGGAAGCTCGCGATGTTGCCCTTCACGAGATCGATCCACTGCGGCGACGCCCAGCTGTGCGGCTTGTCCACGCCGACATTGCGGATGCCGTCGAGATGCAGTATAAGGCCGTCTGTCACGTAGTCGTCGAAAAGCGGGTCTAGTTCGACAGAAGCGGAGTCGCTTGCTCGCTGCCACTGCCATGTGAGGCGGACTTTCGCCGCTGTGTCCGACAACGAGCAGGACGTGGATTGATACCTTACAGGCGCGCTCCAGCCCGTGCCATTCCATGTCTCGAGCGTGTAGCCGGTGCAGGCGTAATTCGCACCGTCCTTCGTCGCTTTCTTCGGCGCGGTAAAAGTGTAGCCATCTTCGTCGTAGGCATAAGCGCCGGACTCTTCGTTGCCTTCGAGACCTGCGACAGCGGTCGCGACGACGACATTCGTGACTGGAATGCCAGCGAAGAAACGCACCTCGTCGAGCGCGCGGTTCTGCGAGAGTTCTTCCGCCGAAAGCACTTTGTTGTAGACGCGCACGGCCTTGATGGTGCCAGTGAGATAGCGATCATTGTCAGAGGCGGTACCACTCCATCTACCGCCAACCGTAACCGCCCGCGATCCGACCGAACCCGTCGTCGTGCCGGCCGTCACCGTTCCGGTCTCCGTCTCGAAAACCGAAGACTTACCCTTGTCGTAGAGCGCAGTCGCGTAAAAATGACGGCCTGTGTAGGGTTTGATATTTGCATCACCGACGCCGCTGACGGCTTTGACCCGGAAGATAAGCTGGTTGTTGGTGTCAACCTTGTAAGTGTAAATTCCGCAATTGTCACTGCCGCCGCAGTCGAAGAAGAATGGATATGTCGCGGCCTGGTTCGACTTGTCGGCGTCGTAGACCAGCTGTATCGTAAACGCGTTGCCGAAAGTGATATTGTTTGCAAGCCGGCCAATTTCGCCGCCGCCGAACACATAGCCGTCATCCGCCCACTCACTGACGACGCCACTACCGGTCTTGTTCCCGAAAGAGACGATGTTCCCGGCCGCCAAATCAACCCATGTCGCGGCATTGCCGTCGTGTGCCTTCGTCATGCCGACATTGCGGATGCCGTCGAGCTGCAACAGCAGATTGCCCCTGGCCGCGTAGTTGCCCGGCTCGTACAGCAACCCCGCATCCACTACCGCAGGAATCGCCGCTACAAGTGCTATAGCCGCAACCATTGCCGCCTTTGACGACACTTCAACTCTTTTGCATGATACCATGACAGACTTTTCCTTTCTCTCCTAATAAATTAATGCTATGGATTGTATCATTTATTCTTCTCCTGTCAACCCCGCGCCCTTTGACACCCTTAATAAGGGTGGGATAACGGGTGATGCTGGTCTCGTGGCAATAATCTGATATAATATCTTCCATGAAAACGAATAGCTTTGGATTGACAGTGGAGGCGCTGAAATGGTGCACCAAGTCTTTTCTTTTGGTTGCATTGGTGTCATCCTTTGACGGATGCATTAGCCGGGATCCTCCGTATGAACTGATAGGTGGTCAGTTTCGTGGGACGTACCGTGTCATCTATCCGGACAAGTATCTGGCTAAGCAGGAGCAGGCTCGGATTCTGGAGAAGTTGTACGACACTTGGGGGCCGGATGAGCGAGCAAAGAATGGGAAGCCATCTCTCAAAGCCGATTTCTACAGATGGCGGCAGAACGATGACCATCTGCGTATCGATCTTTACATTGAAGATCTGTCAAAGATGAATTATGAGAAAGGGAGTGGCTTCAGGCTCGCACTTGATACGGTTGACGATGTTGGGAACAGGATTCAACGCAGGTTTAACAATCCCCAGCCGGGCGATAGTCACTATGACGTCTATCACGATTCCAGGGTGATGGGAGAATGGGTTGGCTGGCATTGGGGTGAAACGAAGAAAGACACCCTCAAGCGGCTAAGGGAGCCACAGGAGTTCGAATGGGGACTTGTTGAGGATCAGCTCGCATGGGCTCGTCTTCACGGAACGACGCGCCGCGAGGCCCTGGAACGCTGGAAGTCATGGCGCGATGCCCATCCTGAGTGGAACCCATACGCTTTTACCACCAATAGGCTCGTAGTGCTGGATGGCGATCCCGGGACAGACGATTTCGCCGCGATGCTAATACTCGCGAAAGAAGGGAAGCGGCGTGCCGAACACTTTCCCAGGGCGTGCGTGGCGACATACGGGAACGCCTCTGGTGAAGAAACGTTGCGGAACATGCTGCTGGGCGCATGGTAGCTCGATCTTGGATTCCCACCAGTCATTGTGCGCGGCGCCTCGATGTCCTTTCAGGGTGGTCAGCCGCCGAATTTTCCGTTTCAGGGACGTGACGGCATGGGCAAAGTGACCGAAGGGCTCGTCAAGCGCTTCAACCTGACGGAAGAACGGCTCAAAAGATGTACGAATTCGATGGACGATCTCCTGCCCCTGATCAAGCAGGCTGATGAGGTGATCTATATCGCAACCGGGCCGCTTACCACACTTGTCCGCCTCATTGAACGGGAACCGAACGTCGCGGAACACATCAAGCGGCTCTATGTCGCGGCTGGAGACACGGAGATCAATTTTCGCGCGGACGTCCATGCCCTGCGGCAGGTTTTCGCGAGCGGACTTGACATTACGCTCTTTCCCAACGATCTCGCGAATCGGCGGGCACGGCTTTCTGACAAAGACATCCTTGCGCTTGAGAAGATCGGAAGGTCTTCAGTGGCGGTTAATTGCTTCCGGCAGAATCTCGTTTCAAGTGTAAAGGCATCGCGAACAACGGATTCTGCCATTCTGCACGACGCTCTTCCGGCCCTTTATGCGCTTCATCCCGAGAAGTTCCAAACCGTTGACCGGCTACTCACTGACGACCACAAGGGGCATGTGTTCGAATCGCCAGAGGGCCGTACCGTTCATGTGGTGACAGATGTGGAGCAGGGGCTTCTGTTCCACTCGCTCAGCAACGCCGTACAGAAGTGCTTTGAGCCTGGGCGCAACGGCGGCAAATCCCGTTGACCCGATAGCATTGCCCCTCCGGACCAAGTTCATTGTTTGCAAACTATGGTTTTCATGGCTCTCACATTTTGCAAAATCTGATAGTGGTTCCGGCGGTAGATTGCGTGTGGTATAATGGGCGGCGAAGTGAGTGGAGAAGGCAGAAGAATACAATGATCATACCTAAGCCGCGATACTGGATTGATTGGGCCGTTCCCAACTTTTGGGGATATCCTTTAAACAGCTTTGGTTCGGATTTGGAGTATGCGCACTATATCGCCTGGCTTCAGGAGCACCTTGCGAAGCTGGATGTGCCGCTACCTGAAAACCAAAGGTGCCTTGTCGAAAAGGTGAAGTCTTTCGACGATGCCATTAGCCTTGTCATTTCCATCGCGGAGTCCCTGACCTGTGATTGGCCAAGGGTTGAGAAGTGCGAGAAAGCCGCGAGGGAAAGGCATATGACAGCCGCGCAGTTCCGTTTGCAGGAGGAATCCGAGTTCGAAAAACTTGGGGAGGACGAGCTTAGTAGCCTGCTCACCGAAGTGTCTTTGGATAGGGATGATGATGTGGATGTTACATGGGAGGATCTCAAGGAAGCGTATTGCACACCTTTCGAGCAGTATGTGCAGATACGCGATGAGATGATGCAGAAAGAGGCATCTGGCTGTCCGGACGAGATATTGCACTACGATATTCCGTACCGGGCGGTGTTTGCCTATCTTTTCCGGACTGTTGCCAAAGGGACCTTGCAGCAGATGGAGCTGCTTAAGACTTTCTATCAGGAGATGAACGATGGCTACGAGAAATAATGATGCAATACCCACCAGTTGTGGTAGAGTCAAATATCTTAAGCGTTCCCAACCGCCGCCCCCCCCCCTCGAAACCGCCTCGCATTCCGCCGCCCGCCCCCATACCACCGGATGTCCATTCCCGCATTTAATAAATGCGGGAATGATCCCGGCGGCGGATTGAGTGTGTCTGGTATAATGGGCGGCAGAAAGGATATCTTATTATATGGTATCATTCGCACGGAGGAGATTAACATGAACAGCAAAATATTCAGACAGGCGCTTGCCAGCAGCCTATTCGTCCTCTTTCTCACGTTCGACGCAAACGCATGGATGGATAAGTGGGCTCCCGCCTTCAAGGCAACAGCGGCGGATGTTCAGGCGCTGTCAGCAACAAGCGTGAGCAATTACGTTTGCTCCGCCCGAGAGGATTTTGAGTTATGTTGCCAGTATTGCAAGGGATACACGCTCGATCTGAATGACGACGGCATCAAGGATCAAGTGTTCATCCTTCCATGGATGGGAAATGGATTGAATGCTTCAGGGTATGATGTGCATTTTATCG
>CACZCD010000094.1 GCA_902779565.1 uncultured bacterium
GGCAACGAAGAGGACTTCCAGCTCTGCCTCGGCTTCAAGGGGCCTGAGGCGGGCGGCAAGGATCTCAAGGGCAAGATCGAGCGCTTCAAGGAGATGATCGTCCAGGTGACGAAGAAGTATCCGAACGCGCAGATGTACGGCACCACGCTCCGTCAGGTGATCTCCGCCTCCAAGCATCTCTGGGGTGCGATCCTCTACTCCAAGGGCAAGTGGTTCGTGGAGGAGCCGCGCGAGATCGACGTGCTGGACCGCATCGGCGGCGGCGACGGCTTCACGGGCGGGCTTCTCTACGGCGTGCTGAAGGGCTGGAACGCCGAGAAGTGCCTCCAGTTCGGCTGGGCCTCGGGCGTGATGGCGGCTTCCTCGCTCAACGACTACGCGGAGCCGGCCGACGAGAAGCAGGTGTGGGACGTTTACGCGGGCAACGCGCGCGTCCAGCGCTGATCCGAAAGCCGCAGAATCCCGTTCGCCGGGCCGATAGCGGAAGGACTTCCGTAGCAATTTACCTTTCTTGCAACCAACAGGAGAACTGTCAATGCGTACAAAAAGAATGGTCTTGGCCTTTGCGGCCGCCTGTGCGGCCACGGTCGCCACGGGAGCTTCCTTCCCGCTGGAATGGAATGAGACATATCGTACGGATGTACCGTATGAGGTGGAGCTGAGCCCCGCGAAGCTGGGCGCGAAGGCTTTTGCCGTGAAGGCAGACGGCCGACCGCTGAAGGTCGAGACGTTCACCGGAAAGATGCCGGGCACGGTGGCCCTCCGCTTCACGGTCCCGGCCGGCACGCGGGCGCTCTCCTGCGAGACGCGGCCGGGCGCGCCGAAGCTCTGCGATTCGTCGAAGATCGAGAACCTTTTCGCGGGCGCGCTGGACGCCTCCAATCTCGGGCGGTGGGAACTCGGCGACGGCGTGAAGGCCGAGGCGATCCCGGGCGGCATCCGCTTCCGCGGCACGAACACGAGTTCAGGCGGACGCAACGCCTCATACACGGTTGATCTGCCCGAAGGTCTCGCTGGGATGCCCGTCATCCAGGAGATGGATCTCAAGAGCGTGGCGAAGCTCACGTGGGGTGGCCGCGCCCGCATCCGCCAGCTCGATGCCGCCGGCAAGGTCCTGCCGGAGTCCATTGCCGACGGACGCTGGACGACGCACATGCGCCCGCCGCAGAAGCTGGCCGTCTATCGCGACGAGGGCCACATCCATCCTCGGGCGAAGAAGCTGCGTGTGGAGTTCGAGCTGCGGACGCTTGGCGCGACGTACGACGACTACGGTCTCAAGATCACCGATCCGTCGGTCCGTCTGCCGGCGCTTGAGGTCACGCGCCTTGCGGTGCGCCGTGCCGAGCGGCTGCCGTTCCCGAAGTGGGACGATTCGTTCTTCGCGGCGGGCGTGAGCGGAAAGCCCGGGGACACGGCGATGCGCTTTGGCGGCGACAACGGGAAGGCGATGTTCTACCAGCTCACCTCGCGCGGCTCCTGGACGGACAGCGTGCAGTTCCGCGAGGAGCGCGACCGCTTCTTCCCCGCCGGCGCCGGCACGGTCGAGGCGTGGTTCAAGCCGGATTGGGCGGCGGCCGAGGCGCGTCGCAAGTCTCGGGGCGCAGCGACGCGGCCGATCATCCTCTTCGAGGCCTACCAGGGCTACCGCGCGGCGCAGTGCAAGCAGGGCGTGGGCCCGATGCTCCAGCTGCGGTACCGTCCCGTGGAGAAGATCCTGTCGCTCCTGATGCGCGACTGGAACGGTCACCGGTACGAGAAGTCGTGGGAGAAGGAGCGGTTTGAAATTCCGGACGGCGTCTGGACTCACATTGCGGTGCAGTGGACGCCCGGCGGTGAGGCGCAGGTGTTTCTGGGCGGGCGCCGGAAGGCGGCCCTGCCGATTCCCGAATACGAGGCGATCCCCATCGGCGACAAGGAGCAGAAGAACGTGAACGATCTTTGGGCGATGGAGTTCTTCCTCGGCGCCGGCTGCCAGGCGGCGCGGCTCGCCTCCAAGGTTCCGGAGGGCTACCCGCTCTTCGAGGGGGCGGCGGACAACCTGCGCGTCTCCACGGGATGCCGGTACAAGGGTGATTTCGAGCCGGCGAAGGCGTTCCGTCTGGATGACGACACGCGGGCGCTGTTCACCTTCGACCGCGCGTTCGATGGCGTGTCGGGCGGCGGCTTTGGCTTCATCCCGGCCTCGATCCGTGCGCTTTCCGACCGCGTGGACCATACGCTCGTGGTCGATGGGAAGCCGCTCCAGTACTATCCCGCCGAGGTTCTTCCCGAGAACGATCCGAGCAAGGTGCTGGATATCCTCAACTACCCCGTGATGCCGAAGCCGTCCGAATACCGCGCCGCCCGCAAGACGTTCACGAAGCGCGCGCGGCTCGCCGCCGGCGAGAAGCTTTCCTTCTCGTGCGGGGATACGGCCTATCCGGCATGGGTCGAGTTCTCGAACCCGTCCGCGACGGAGCCGGTGTTCTATCCGATCCTCGTGAACAGCGGGCGTCTTGATCCGCGCTCGTTCGGGGATCTTGCCGACTCGATCGCGATCGGCGGCGCGTCCGACCGGGACAAGGCCAACCGCGTGTTCCAGTACGTGCTGTCGGCCTCCGACTACTTCATGAACCATCAGCTTTGCTTCACGGCTGGCGTGGATACGCCGCACTCCGCCTGCTACGAGGCGATGATCATGCTCAACAGCTACTGCGGCTTTGAATGCGGACCGCTGAACAATCTTGCGGCGAACATGTTCGCGACCGTGGCGCGGTGTCCGGCGGCGCAGACCGGCGGCTACGGACACAGCTTCGAGGAGGTCTTCTTCGACGGCAAGAACCACATCTACGACCTCTCGGCGCAGAAGTTCTTCCCGGCGATGGACAACGAGACCTCGGCCTATCTGAAGGAGTCCGGCGACCAGCCCGGCATCCACAACCGTCTGGACGGCAGCGCCGACCACTTCATCCGCAAGTCCACCCGCGGACATGGCGCGCAGGATCCGTCCTATCAGGAGAAGGTCGCGATGGTGCTCAATCCCGGTGAGCGGTTCCGGGTGTGGTACGCGAACAACGGTCACATGAACAACCTTCAGACGTGGGGCAAGTCCGGCGTGTACGGCAGCACGAAGCTCACGCTCGACCAGTACAATTTCGCCGAAGTTGCGGGCGCAGACGAGAAGCGTCAGTGGATCAAGCGCATGGATCGCATCTTTCCGCACTATTCCACCGGCACGATCTCCTTTGACGGCGTGCCCGCCGCCGACAGCCCCGCGCTGGAGCAGGTCAAGCCCGATTCGTTCTGCTACCGCGTGCGTTGCTGCTATCCGATCGTGTGGGGCGAGTATGCGGCCTGGGACAAGAGCGGCAAGCCGATCGACCTTGAGCTCTCCACGGATTTCGGCAAGACCTTCCGTCCGGTACCGAAAGGGCGCGACGGCACGAGCCGCCTCGAGTATCGCGTGAAGGGGCGCCACGACTATCTTGTGCGCGTGAAGGCCCCCCTGTCCGCCGTCAAGCGTCTGCGTCTTCGCACCGACGGCGAGGTGAATTCGCGTACCTACCCCGGCTGGGTTCGTCCGGGCGGAAACGAGTTCACGTTCAAGGCCGAGAAGGGCGCAAAGGCCGATGTCGCCGTGGCGTGGACCGAGCCGGCGAAGGATATCGTGGTGGAGGGTGGCGCTTACGCCGGCACGATTCCCGGCTGCGAACGCCAGCTTGTGCTCGTCGATCCATCGAAACCGCTGGAGTTGGGCGTCTCGGGCGTCTCCGCTTCCGCCAAGGTCAAGAGCTTCGGGCGGATTGGGGCGAAGCTCGTCCGCGGCAAGCTCACGCTTGCCTACGAGGCGTCGAAGCCGCTCGCGATGCCGCGCGGCGACGATCTGGAGGCCTGGTACTTGAGCGGCGATCCGGCCGCGCCGGAGCGCCACGAGTTTCCGACCGTGGCGGGCGTGGAGATCGCCGACGGCGACGCCGTGAAGCGGCTCACGGTGATCGTCTCGCCGAACGCGCGCTTCCTGCCCGCCACCGCCGCCGAGCTGAAGGACGGCGCGGAGTTGAAGGCGGCGGACGGCGATTCCGTGCAGCCGCGCATCTGGTTCACGTCCGGCAAGAGCGTCGCGACGTTCAGTTATCCGAAGCTTCCTGCCGGGAAGTATGAGGTGTTTGCGCTCGCCCGTTTCGCGAGCCATCCCGATGACAAGCAGTGCGCCGTTCACATCGTCAACCCCGATCCCAAGATGAACGGCAAGGAGAAGACGCTCTCCGTCGCCCACTACATCAACGGTAACGAGGACTACCTCAAGGCCCACTACGCGCACAAGGGCGAACGGGCCCGCTGGAAATGGGACACCATCAATCTCGTCGGAAAGGAGTTCGGGCAGAGTACCTATTCCGGCTGGATCATCCGGACGCTTGACTTCCCGGAGACGGATCACGTGGACCTGAAGATTCCGCGGGACACGAAGGAAGGTATCGAACTGGCGGCGGTGCTGCTGCTCCCCGATCCCGACCTTGAATGCCGTGCCGATCTCCGCAAGGTTCTTTTCGGTCTGAACTGCGATCCGTTCCTCGTGCCGTGAGGTGCGTGACCGTTTGCGCGTGATGGTGGATCTGCCGGACATCAGGGGCGTAAAGGTTCTCGGAAGGGACGAATGGCGGGCGACGGCAGACGCGCCGAAGCCGGACGTCTCGTTCCTTCCGATGATGGAACGGCGACGTCTCACGGCGCTTGAGCGTGCGGCCCTGCATGTGGCGTGGAACGTGTTTCATGCGGGGGAAGGGAATCTGCCGCCCCCATCAGAGGTGCCGGTCGTGTTTGCGTCACGCTGGGGCGAGATTGGCACGACATTCAAGCTCATGCGGCAGATGCATGACGAGGGGGAGATGTCGCCGGCGGGTTTTTCGTCGTCGGTGCACAACGCCGCCCCGGGCGCCTGGTCGCTCTTCACAAAGAACCGTGCACCCTACACCGCGATTGCGGCGCGCGACCGATCCTACGAGATGGGACTGGTGGAGGCGGAGGCGCAACTCGCCGCCGGCGCGCCTTATGTTCTTTACGTCTATGCTGAGGAGTCGACGCCCGAATACTACCTTCCGGCGTTTGGCGAGACGGTGACCGCACAGGCCGTCGCGATGCTGCTCAAGCGGGAGACGGCCTCATGACGGGCTGCGTGCGATTTCTGCGTTCGCTGCTGTGTGCGGCCTTTTTTACGGCCTTCGGGCTTGGGAGTCTCCTCTTCTCGGCGTTTCTGCTGTTGCCGGTGTCGCGTCCCTTGTCGCGCGGCGTGCAGCATGCGCTTTTCAGCCTGTTCGTATGGCTCGCGAAGGTAACGCGCCTTTTTGTGGTGGAGGCGACGCCCGATGATCGTGCGCGGTTCAAGGGTTTTCGCGGTTCGGTGATTGTGTCGAACCATATTTCCCTCATCGATTTTGTGATCCTCGTCTCGCTTTTGGGCGACACGGTGTGCGTGACGAAGGAGGCGGTGGGCCGCAATCCGTTCATGCGCATCATCGCGCGCAAGATCCTGGTGGTCAATACGGGGACGGAGGATGTGTTGCGCCAGTCGATGCAGTATCTTGCAGACGGCGTGAACGTGCTGGTCTTCCCGGAAGGGACGCGCACGCCGGCGACGGACGCGGAACACGTATTCCGCCGTGGCGCCGCCCATCTCGCGCTTGCCGCCGGGGCGCCGGTGGAGACGCTGTTCATCGCCTGCGATCCGCCGGTGTTGGGCAAGCATCAGCCGTGGTGGGATGTCGGCGACCGCACGATCCGCTATTCCTTCGCCTACAAGGGGCGCATCGCGGCGTCGCCGGCGGTACCTGTGGACGATTATGCCGCCCAGCGCCGCCAGTCGCGCGAACTCACGCAGCAGATGCGGGAAAGGGTGTTTGCCGCATGAACACGCCCGTCGCCAGCGTGATTGTCCCGTGCCGGAATGTCGCTACGACGGTGGAGGCCGCCGTCGAGGGCGTGCTGGCGTCTCCGTTGCGCGAACTGGAAGTGATCGCGGTGGATGACGGTTCCTCGGACAGCACGCTCGAAACGCTCCGTGCGCTCGCCGCGCGCGACCCACGCGTGACGGTGCTCACGTCGGAAGGGCGCGGCGTTTCGGCGGCGCGCAACAGGGGACTTGCGGCGGCGCGCGGCGAATTCATTTTCTTTCTCGATGCGGATGATACGGTTGAGCCGGATTTCTATCCGAAAGCCGTCGCGGCGATGCGGCGCGAGGATGCCGACTACTGTCGTGTGGCGCACGACCGGACGGACCCTGTGAGCGGGCGGTGTTCGGCGGCACCGCTCAAGGCGGATTACCTCTTTTCGTCGTCCGAGGCGATACGCGAGTTCTATTTGCCGTGTTTCTTTGGCTATTCGTTCTGTCAGGTGCGCGACTGGTATGGCGGCGCACCGCTCGGCGCGAACCGCGAGATGGGCGGCGTTGTGTTCGGCGGATTCCGTGCGGATGTGATCCGGGAGAACGGCCTGCGCTTCGACGAATCCATTGAGATCTTCGAGGATGCGATGTTCACGAGCGAATATCTGCTCCACTGCCGCCGCACCACGGCTCTCAACGAAGTGCTGTACCACTACCGTCTCAGCGCATCTGGCTCGATGCTCTCCAAGCTTTCGGGATCGGCGTTCTTCGAGAACAAGTTGCGCCTGCTCGCCAAGCGGCGCGAACTGGATGATGCGTCCGGCGGTCAGCTAACGTCGCTGTATGCCGCCTCCTGCGTGTTTTCGCTTTTGGAAATCCTCCGGGCGGCGTTCCGGCTGAAGGGCGGATTCCGTCTCGGTCTCCGTACCTTCTTCCGCTATGGTCGTGATCCGGTTGTCCGCGCGGCGCTGCGCGGCTTCCCGCTCTCCTGTCGCCGCCCGCTTCTCGCCGCCTCTGTATGGATTTGTCGAATTATCCTGTAGGGGGCAGACCCTGTGGTTGCGTTCGTGAGGGCGGGACGATGCCGGAAGGGATGCTTTCGGTGGATTGTAGGGTTGTCGCCATTGTTTTAGCGTACAAGTTATGACAAAAGAGATAAGCGTATTCGTTGACGATGCGGCAAGAACCGCTTTTGTGCTGCTTTTTGCGACGGGAGCGGCTTTGGCCGCCTTTCCGGTTGGCGCAGAACCGCATCGCGCGCAATCCGGCAATCGACTGCCGGGATTCGCCCTTGAGCTCTTCAAGGGCAAAACAGGAACTGTGAGAGTCGCAAGCGAAGAGCTTGGCGAACCCACCGTAACGTGCACAGACGGAAGCGTACGGCTCGTATGGAAGGGACATCCCGTCCTCGGTGCGGATTTCATGGCAACGGCGGAGGGCGTCAAGTCCGGTGGTGCGACGGCGTGGACTTTTTCGTGTTCCGGCAATGCGTCTGGACTTCCGCTTGGCTGTATTGCGTTTCCCGTCTTCGACGTTCCCTGCGTCGATGAAGGATATCTGCTTTACTCGCCGGATGCAGGTGGCGGCACGATGGGGTGGAAGAAACGAATCCGCTGGAAGGATCGGCCGCTTGGCGCTACCGTGTGTTCCACGCTGTCGCCGGGATTCCGTTTTGTTGCCGTAATCAACGGCGAGTCGCAGGATTCGCACTATCTTGACGTGCGTGATCCGGCGTTGAACGCGGGACGGTTTGATGTGAGCCGAGGGCCGTATGGAACGGCGCGACTTGCATGGAAGTACGACCTGCCCATGCTGCCCGCGAACGCGACGGCCTGTCGCCTGCCGTACATCGCAACGATGCGCAGCTATCGTGGCGACTGGTTCGAGGCCGCGTCCTACTACCGCGACTGGGCGAAGACGACGCCGCGCTATGCCGCGGCGAAGTCCCGCGATCTGTCGAAACTTCGCGACATAGGTCTTTGGATGTGGAACCGAGGCCTTGCGGAGACGGTAATCCCGCCCGTGGAGCGCTTTCAGGCGGACACCGGTCTCAAGGTTGCGCTCGATTGGTACTGGTGGTTCAAGGAGATGCCGGGTACGTTCTATCCCGACTACTGGCCGCCGCGCGAAGGGGCTAAGAAGTTCAGGGCCGACGTTCAGCGGTTGAAGGAGATGGGGGCGTTCACGCAGGTCTATCTTAATGGGATGACCTGGGACGAGGATGCGCCGAGCTGGAAGGATGGCGGGCTTGATTCCGTGGCGATGCGGCGCGATGGGACTTATTTCTCCTGCGCCTACAACCGTTTCAACCCGAATCACCACTTGGCGAATCTCTGCGGCGAGGCACCGAAGTTCCATTCCCGCATCCGTGAACAGATTGCGCATCTCGTTGATTGCGGTTTCGATTCGATCTACCTCGATATGATAGGGTGCAACGCCTATGGACCGTGCTACAATCCCGCACACCGACACGCCCCGGGCGGCGGATCGCACATGACGGACGATTTCCGTGCCTATCTAAAGGATGTGAAGGAGGCGCATCCCGGGCTCCTGCTTTCCACGGAGGACTGCGGTGAGGCGTATGTTGACGTATTCGACTCGAACATCTCCACTCATTCGAGCTACGAACGCCACGGCTGGATCGGCACCGCGCCTGACGTTGAGTTCGTGCCGGTGTTCCAGGTGGTCTATCATGGGTGTGCTGCCGTATTCGGCAACTATGCGATTGTCGATAATGTTCCCTACTGGGATCCACGCTGGCCGATGAAGGCGTGGTGGACGGGGCACGAAGATCATCTGCGTCGGGACTATCCCGACCAGTTCGCGGTCGAGTTCTGCCGTGGACCGGTTTGGGGGCTGCAGCCGAGCGTCCACAACTTCTGGTTGCATCATGCGACGAATGCGGCTTTTGCCGCCGAATACCGCTTTGTGTGCGAGACCGCAAAGTTCTACCATGACAACCGCGCATTCCTCTTTGACGGCGAGATGCTCCATCCCGGAAAGCTCGAATGTGGGCGCACGAGGGTGACATTCGCGAAAGTGTCGGTCTTCGACGAGAAGGTCGCATCTCATGCGAGTACGCTTCCGACGGTGTTTCACAACGTGTGGCGTGCGCCGGACGGGCGGATTGCCGCGATTCTCGTCAACTGGTCGCGCAATCCACAGCCCTGGAAACTGGATGGACAAGTTTCCGGTTCAGGCGTGCTCGCGCCGCGCTCCTGGAAGCTTCTAAGATGATCTTTGATATACTTTGGTCATGGCAACGATACTGAATCTGGTAGTGACTGCGGTCCGTCCTGTTGTATGAAATCTTCCGTGTAACGGCACTCCGGTATTTGGTATAATACGGGGCATGACAGAGAGTGCGCTTTTTCAGGATCTGGCGGTGCTGATGGCGGTGGCTGGTTTGGTCGCCGTGATCTTCCACCGTCTGCGTTGGCCGAAGGTGATCGGATACCTTCTGGCTGGTATCCTGATGGGGCGCTATTCTTGGGGCGGAAGTTTTCTGGCGGACGAGACGTCGATCCAGACCATTGGGCAGCTTGGCATCGTGTTCCTGATGCTGACGTTGGGGCTTGAGTTCTCCGCCGGTGCGCTCAAGAAAGTGAAGGGCGTTTCGGGGCCGATGGCGTTTGTCGATACGGTGGTGATGATCTGGATCGGCTACACCGTGGGGCGGCGCATCTTCGGCTGGAGCTCCGTGCAGTCGCTCTTCCTCGGGGCGGCGATCTGCGACTCGGCCACCACGCTGCTCGCCAAGACGATCGATGAGATGAAGTGGACGGGCCGCCCGTTCGTGAAGTATGTGATCTCCACGTCCATCCTGGAGGATGTGATGTGCGTCGGCGTGATTGCGCTCGTGACGGGGGTGGCCAACGGGAAGGGACTTTCCTTCGGTGAGGTGGGGTGGTCGCTGGGCGCATTGGCCGTGTTCTTCGTCTGCACGGTCGTTTTAGGGATGATTCTGGTGCCGCGTCTTCTGAACGTGGTGGCGAAGAGCAACAACGACGAATCGCTTCTCCTGACGTTGCTCGGCTGCTGCTTCTTCGTCTCGTGGGTGGCGTACAAGCTCGACTTTTCGTTGGCGCTCGGCGCGTTCCTGATGGGCGTGCTCGGTTCGTCGTCCGTCGCGCGCCGCCGTCTGCTCAATCTGGCTGCGCCGCTGCGGGGCATGTTCGCCGCCGTGTTCTTCGTCACGATCGGATGCCTTGTGAACCCGTCGGTCTGCTGGGCCAACATTGGTGTGATTCTCCTCCTGTCGCTCGTCGTGATCGGCGGGAAGGGCTTCAACTGCTTCCTGATCTCCGTTCTGACGGGTCAGCCGCTCAAGACCGCCGTGCAGACGGCGTTCGGTCTGGCGCAGATCGGCGAGTTCGCCTACATGGTCGCGCTCCTGTACATGACGGCGACGGGCGACTCGACAAGCCCGATGTATCAGATCGTCGTGGGGGTGTCGCTGGTGACGACGTGCATCAGTCCGTTGATGCTTCGCCTCTCGGATCCGGTCGGGGATTGGGTCGATCGCCGGACGCCCGCGCGTGCGAAGCGATGGCTCGCGCAGTATAACGTCTGGCTCCAGCGCATCCGTGCGGCGGCCGTGCCGGGAGAGACCACCTCGCGCGTCCGGAAGTCGCTCGTCTATCTGGGTGTCTTTTGGGTGCTGATCTTTGCGTTCTCCGTGATCGCTTCGATCCTGGACGGCTACGACTGGTCGCGCTTCTCCACGTTCTTCAACGCCCACAAGAAGGCGTTCTTCAGCCTTGCCATGAACTTGGTGTTTCTGGCGTTCCTCAAGCCCATCTGGACGGCGGGGCGTCATTTGGGCAACGATGTGGGGCTTTTGCTGCTGGCGGGCACGCGTTTCTCCGGCGGTGAGACGTGGCGAAAGGCGATCCTGCGCACGGCGCGAAATTTCACACTGCTGGCCGTTTCGGCGGTCACGCTCTTTGAGATCTTCATGATTGACGTGAACTTCCTGCCGGAGGAGGCCTCCGTGCGGATCGGCCTTTTCGTGGTGCTGGCCATCGCCATCCCCGTCGCCGTGCGCTACCTCTGGCCGGCGATGAGCGCGGCAGGCGAGCAGTTCAACGAGGCGCTTGAGGCGGAGGCGCGCATGGCGGAGAAGCCTGAGCCGCTGGTGTTCTCAATGCCGAGCGACCGCTACCTGAAGGTGCTGCTGGCGGAAACTTCGCCTGCCATCGGTCTGACGATCAAGGCGCTCGACATCCGTGCGAAGACCGGGGCGAGCGTGGTGGCGGTTCTGCGCAACGGAGAGAAGATCGGCAATCCGGGCGCGGACTGGTGTTTTGCGCCGGGCGACGAGGTGGAGGCGATCGGAGATCCACGGCAACTTTCGTCCCTGAAGGATCTCCTCGGCGTGGTGAGTGTCGTATCGTGAGAAGGAGATAGGCTATGATTGATCTGCATGTGCACAGTACGGCGAGCGACGGGACGTTTGCGCCAGCCGAACTGGCACGCCAAGGCCGCGATTTTTCTGTGATGGCGCTCACCGATCACGATAACTGCGACGGCGTGGATGAGTTCCTGTGCGAATGTAAAATTGAAAATGGAAAATGTAAAATTGAAGGAGTCCCGTCAACTACCAACTGCCAACTACCAACTACCAACTATCGTCTGGCTGGCGTGGAGTTGAGCGTTGAGCCGGGGGAAGGGTATGACAAATTCCATCTGCTGGGGTTGGGCGTCGATTCCGGAAATGAAGGGTTGAAGCGTTTTCTGCGGCGGATTCTGGATGGGCGCAACGCCCGGAACGATAAGATCCTGGCGCGCTTTGCGGAAATCGGCATCGTGATTCCGCACGCTGAGATTGACACGTATGCGCATGGCGAAGTGCTGGCGCGTCCGCACTTTGCGAATTGGCTGGTGGATCATGGTTATGCGCCCGACATCTCGACGGCGTTCAGCACATACCTCACGCCGTCCTCTCCGCCGGAGACGAACTGCTACATCACGCGCTACCATCCCGACCCCGGCGAGGCGTTCGATGTGATCCATGCAGCGGGTGGCGTGGCGGTGATGGCGCATCCGCGGTACTGGACGAAAGATCCGGCGCGTTTGCGTGAAGGTCTTGCACGCCTGAAGGCGCGTGGATTGGACGGCATTGAGGCTGTCTATCAGGCGAACCAACCGGAGGAGACCATCGACCATGTGCGGGCGGCGAGGGAGCTGGGGCTTTGCATGACGGCGGGCAGCGATTTTCATGGTACGAACAAGCCGACGATCAAGCTCGGCATGACGGTCGACGACGAGAGCACTTTCATAGCGCCGTTCCTTGAACGGCTTGATTTCTGGCGAAAAGCGGCAACGGCATGAGTACGGCGGCGGAAGGTCTTTGGCTGGCGCCGCTGAGGGGCGTGACGATCCGGACGTTCCGTTCGGTCTTCGGCAACGCCATCCGCGAGGCGGGATTTTCCGGAATGTATGCGCCGTTCATCCCGGTGAATGCGGGCTTCCGCTTTTCGAAACGCCTTTTTGCCGACATCTTGCCGAAAGAGGGAGAGAATGACCTTGCGCTGGTGCCGCAGGCGATCGGCAAGGATCCGGCGGCGTTGCGCGAGTGGTGCAAGGCGGTACGGGATCTCGGGTACGTGCGGGCGGATCTGAACGCCGGTTGTCCGTTTCCGATGATTCGCCGGAAAGGGCGCGGATCGGGTCTCCTGCGTACGCCGGACGCGCTGGACCGGATGCTGGCGGCGGGATGCGAGGCGATGGGCGCGGGGAATTTCTCGGTCAAGACGCGGCTCGGGATGGAGCGTCCCGACGAGCTGTTGGCGCTGATGCCGATCTTCAACCGCTATCCGCTGGCCGTGCTCACGGTCCATGCGCGCACGGCGCGGCAGATGTATGAAGGGGCGGTGGATCGGGCGGCGTTCGAGGCTGTGGCGGCGGCGGCGAAGGTTCCGGTGATGTACAACGGCGATGCGCCGGTGGTGGCGCCGTCTCCGGGGCACCCTGTGATGGTGGGGCGGCGGTTCATCCGCGCCCTCGCGAACCGTCCGGATGCGCCGGAGTTGCTTGTGCGCTACGCTGAGGCG
>CACZCD010000095.1 GCA_902779565.1 uncultured bacterium
CGTCAAACGGCTTCCGGCTGAAGGCACCGGTGGCGAAGCGCACGAACGGCGACGGCTCGGTGACGTATCTCGCCACGCTTGGTCTGGTCGGCACGCAGCTGCTGATTAGATGAAAATGAAAGGGTGAAGATGGAGATGATGGAGATATCTGCAAGAAGGGATGGAATGGCGCGCAAGGCGGCGTTTCTTCTCGCAACGGTGTGTGCCGGGGTGATTGGCGTGCGTGCGGAGTTTGCGTACCCGATCTATACCGTGACTACGTCTGGCGAAGGGACGAACGAACTTTCGAGCGCGCAGGTGGAGGTGGTCGCCGAGGCGGGCACGGATCCGGAGACGGTGGATTTCAGCACGCTTTCGGGGACGTTCGCGGGCGGAATGATCTTCAAGCGCGGCTCGGGGTTCCTGATGTCGTGCGACGGGATCAATACGTTCACGGGAACGTTGGTCGTCGTGGAGGGCGCGTGGATCGCCACAAAGCGTGGCCAGCTCGGGCAGAGCGTGGACGCAAATACGCCGAAGTCGAGCGTCGTGATCTCGAACGGCGCAACGGTGGTGGTGGCGGCGCCGGCGGGCAGCAGATCCGATACGATGTACCTGCGCCAACCGATTACGATGAGCGGCATCGGCTACAAGGGACTGGGGGCGATCTGCGTGATGAATGAGACTGCGCAGACCGCTTGTTTCCGCAACACCACCTGGAAGCTTTTGGGCGACACCACCATCACCTTCAACCGCTTCAAAACCCCATCCACAAATTATCTCACGATCAATCTGAACGGCCATACCCTTACGCTCTCCAGCTTGGACGGGAGCGCGGGTTCCAACAGTTTCGACTTCAAATACAGCACCATCTCCAATCCCGGACACATCGTGCTGGAGAATGCCGTGCGGCTTAGTTTGACATCGGATGCCCGCCAGCGCAACGGGGCGACACCTTCGGCCAGAACCGTGCTGAACGGTTCGGCGGCGAACACGATCACCTACAGGCCGCGTGGATCGAGCATGTACGAGTGCTGGATGCAACTGCCCAATTTCGATGCCGCAAACTGGAGCCTTGTCTTCGAGAACAACGGTGTGTTGCGTGCGACTCACGGGTTGTGGGACGATACCAGCTACGCCGGATGGAACGGTCCTATCGAGGTTCAGGCGGGGAAGGTTTCGGCGAGCGGCGTGGCGGGATGCTCGATTGCACTGAAAGGCGCGATCACAGGGAACGGCGGCATCGAATCGACGCGTGGCCAGCAGCTGCACCTGATGAACGACGGCAATACGTTCAAGGGTCCGCTAACGCTGAACCAAAACCGTGAAGGGGAGGGCGAACTGTGCGTGTACGGGGAGAACTCCTTCCCGTACGAAGGTGCCGGCGGAACGCTCACCGACAGCTCGCTCGCGCTTATGCGCCTCACCGGCACCTACACCCTGCCGTCGCTGACGTTCAACGTGGGCGAGGGGAAGACCGAGTCCTTCCGCGGCGGCACGAACGGTTTTGCGCGCAGCGTCACGAAGACGGGTGCCGGCACGCTCGACATCAGTGCGCCCGTCGCGATCACGGGCGTCACCACGGTCGCGGGCGGCATTCTGCGCATCCCGTACAAATACGCCGGGCTGATCGCGGGCGGAATTGCGGCGCTGCCATCTGCCGATCCGGCCCCTACTTCAGACTATCCATACACCAAGATATCCTTGATCAATTCGTACATGATCACCAACCGGGTGGCGCTCGGCACGGATATCGCCTACACGCAAGAGAACGACCACTGGCTGCGCGATCAGGCGACATGGAGTGGCCGTGCATTCTTCAACTACCACGGCTATGTGTGGAACCGCTCGGACGAGCCGAAGGACTGGTCGTTCGCGCTCGCCATCACGCAGGGTGCAGATCTCTACCTTGGCGGCAAAGAGGTGCCGGGGATGTACGCTACGGACTATAGGGCGGAAGGGTTCGTGAAATTCAAGACGGTGACGCTGCAGCCGGGGGCGACACGGTTCGATCTGCGCATCTATACGACTGGCGCGTACGGTCCATCCTACAATTGGAGCGAATATTGGAAGGGCTACACGTACAAGAAAAATTCGAATTCGGGAGAGCCGCTCGCGTGGAAGCCGAATTTCGGGTTCGGCATCAACATGAATGGCGAGGAGAGCACGAACGTGGTGGACTACATCGAGGCGATGGATGCGGGCGATGGCGCGCTGTTCACGGTCTCGGCGGACGGTCTGGACGACGGTGTGGCGGCGAAGCTCCCGCAGATCAGCCACCTGAAGCTCTCCGGTGGCACGTTCGACTACCGGGGCAACGACTACGAGGTTCCGGTGCTTGAGGGTGTGAACGGGGCGATCACGAACTCCAACGCCTACTTCCCCGGCGGTTCGCTCACGGTCGCCGAAAAGTGGCTCATCAAGGGGACGGACGCCGCACTCGGCACGAAGGCGCTGGAGGTGGGCGGCAGCTTGCGATTCGCGCTGGGAGCGGTTCTCGAATGGGAGGACCTGCCGCTCTTGCCGCGCGGTGAATACGTGCTTGCGCGGGCGGCGACGGAGTTCGACACCCTGCCGGAATGGAAGCCGGCGGAACGGAACCACACGCGCTGGCATCTCGCGAAGGGGCGCGACGGCTCGGGACGGCACACGCTCACGTTCACCTGGGCTTCCGGCACGATGATATCGTTCCGATAGGTCGGCTTTCCTCCCGCTGCGGGGAAGTTATGCTATAATGCACGGTCATTGGGGATGGTTCGGTTCCCGATTCAATTTCAAACAAACGAAGGAGAAAAAAGATGAACATCAGCAGAAGGGCGTTTCTGGGTTCGGCGGGGGCTCTCGCGTTGGGAGGCTGCCAAACGGCCGTGAAGGCACCGGAGTACGGGTTCAAGTGGATTGACCTCGTGCACCTCGGCATGAAGATGTGGGGCGATCTGCCGCGCAAGCCGGAGCGCATGGGCATCCAGACGAAGATCCTCACGGACGAGGAGTACGCCGCAATAACGACGCCGGAGCACCTCGACTTGAACAGGATGCACTTCGACGAGCCGTTCTGGAGGGAGCTCTCGGCGAAGCTGCGCAAGAGCGGGTGCAACACGCTGATGATCGACGTGGGCGAGGGGCTGGTCTATCAGAGCCATCCCGAGCTCGCCATCAAGGGGAGCTGGTCGCCGGACAAACTGAAGGCCGAGGTGGACCGACTGCGCGGTATGGGGTTCGAGGTGATTCCGAAGCTCAACTTCTCCACCACGCACGATGCGTGGCTTGGGCCGTACGAGCGCATGGTCTCCACGCGGAAATACTACGAGGTGTGTGCGGACGTGATCCGCGACGCGGCCGAGGTGTTCGCGCCCGTCAAGGACTTCCACATCGGCTTTGACGAGGAGGACATGCCGAACTACCAGCGCAGCAGCTCGCTGATGGTGATGCGGCAGGGGGATCTGTGGTGGAACGACCTGAACTGGTTCGTGCGGGAGGTCGAGAAGCACGGCGCGCGTGCGTGGGTGTGGAGCGACTACATCCGGCGTCACCCGCTCGAGGAGTTCTGCAAGAAGATGCCGAAGACGGTGGTGCAGAACCCGTGGACGTACCGCGCGACGAAAGCGAAGATGGCGGGCGATCCGCTCATCAAGATCTACAGCACGCTCGCCGAAGCCGGCTACGACGTGGCGCCTTGCGGCTCGAACTGCTACGGCGTGACGGAGAACTTCCCGGAGATGTCGGTCTATTGCAAGGCCACGCTGCCCGCCGAGCGCTTCAAGGGCATGATCATGGCGCCGTGGATCAAGACGATCGCGCCGTATCGCCGGCTGCATTGGCAGGCGGCCGACCTGATGGCCGAGGCAATCCAGCGCACGGGATTGTGAGTTTAGAGTTGTTAGTGGTTAGTGGCTAGTTGTTAGTTTAGAGTTTCCAGCTTAGAATATCCACTAACCACTATCCACTAACCACTAGCCACTAATCACTAGCCACTAATCACTAACCACTAACCACTAACCACTAATCACTAACCACTAACGACTATGAAACGACTCATTGCAATAGCGCTGGCTGCGGTGGCCGGATGCTGTCAGGTTGAGGAATGCGGCGGGGCGCCGTCCATTGAGCGGATGCCGAGCGTGAAGTACGAGCAGTTGACGCCGTATTCATGCGCGAAACCCTGTGGCGAAGCGAAGGTGTGGGACTTCACGAAGGGGCTGCCGGCGGGCGGCAAGCTGCGCAAGGGCGGACGGCACTCGGCGGAAGGGCTTTCCGCGCAGGACGCCGCCAGCACGGCGACAGCCTCGGGCTACATGCTCGACAAGCTCTGGACGCCGGAAGGGGCGTTCCTCTTCGAGGCGGAGTTCGTGCCGGGGAAGTTGGGAAGTCCCGGTACGCCGCAGCATGACGGGATTTTCTGGGACGACCTCGCGATCACGTATGTGCCGAAGCGCACGAACCGCGGCTTCCAGCTGGCGTTCAACGTGAAAGGCGGCGAATGGACGCCGTCTTTGTGGGTGGGGTTCTCCAATGACACGGTGCGCGTGCCGGGACCCGCGGCGCGTCTGACGCCCGGCAAGCCGGCGAAGATCGCGTTCTACTTCGGCGCGGATGGGCGCGTGGTGTGGGATTTCGAGGGCAAGGGGCGTGACGTGCCGATCTCCATCGCCCGGCCGCTCGCGCCTTCGATCCGGAACAAGCCGGTGATCGGCGACCGCGTCTGCTCACTCTACCATCCGTTCGACGGCGTGATCCGCCGCGTTTCGATCACGCCGTGCCAGATTGATCCGGTTGGCATCACGACAGTGGGGCGCGCCGCGTTCCGGCGCGGCGAGTCGCCGGCGGCGATTCGGCTGAAAGTGAAGAACGCCTCGACGGGTGGCCTCACCGGCGCGCGGGCGCGTGTGGAGCAGTTCGTGGAGGAAGGCCGCGTGCGGCAGGAAGAGATTGCGCTTGGCGATCTGCCGGCGGGGGCGGAGGCCGAGCGGCCCTGCGCAATTGAGACGCGGATCCGTCCGGGCTGGCATGCGCTTCGCGTGACCGTGACCGGACGCAAGGACGACGGAACCGAGGTGAACGCCGTGCGCATTCTCCGCGTGGGCGTGGGACCGCGCTTGGCCGATCGGATGACCGCGCTCATGTGGGGCTTCGATGCGCCGCTTCCGGCGTTCGCCGATTTCGGTTTCACGCATGGTCTCAAGTATATGGGAGCGGGGGACCTTTCCGCCCAGCGGGTGTACGACGAGGCGCTTGTGCAGGGCATTGGGTTGACGCACTCCACGCGTGTCGTGTTCCCGTCCGGTCAGGATGGCGACGATGCCTACATGCGCCGGGACCGCAACGGCAAGGTGGTTGTGTTCGGGAAGGGGCGCAAGGGCATCGAGATCTCCAACCCCGCATTCCTCGACGCGGTCAAGCCGATCATCGAGAAGGATGTCGCCCTGTACGGCGACCATCCGGCGTTCGCGGGCGTGCTCCCGTGTTCCGAGCTGCGTGACCAGACGTTCCCGTCGTTCACCTCCGAGCATCTTCGCTATCAGAAGGAGACGGGGAAAGAGGTGCCGAAGGAGGTTGACCGGAAGACGATCCATGTGAGCAAGCTGACCGAGTTCAAGAAGCGTTTCCCCGATGGCGTGGTGCCGAAGGACGATCCTGTCCTTTCGTACTACCGCTGGTTCTGGAAGGGCGGCGACGGCTGGCCCGCCTACACGGGCGGCATCGCGGACATCTATCGCCGCGGAATCTCGCGCCCGGACTTCTTCGTCTTCTGGGATCCGGCCGTGCGGTGCCCGCCGATCTGGGGTTCAGGCGGTACGGTCGATATGCTCAACCAGTGGGTTTATGCGGTGCCGGAGCCGATGAACGTGGCGGGTCCGGCCGAGGAGATCCTGGCGATGTCGGCAGGACGTCCCGGCCAGCTGCCGGCCATCATGACGCAGCTCATCTGCTACCGTGCGCAGATCGCGCCGACGAACAAGACGGTTTCGCCGCTGCCGGAATGGGTGGGGCGGCGTCCGAAGGCGGACTTCCCGACCATCCCGCCGGATACGCTTCAGGAGGCGACCTGGTCGATGATCGCCAAGCCGGTTCAGGCCATCATGTACCACGGCTGGGGGACGATCTACGAAACGGGCAAGGCGACCGGTTACGTGTACACGAACCCGGAATCCACCGATCGCATCAAGCATCTGCTCAAGGACGTCGTGGCGCCGCTCGGCCCTACGCTGAAACGGCTCGGCCGCGCCACGCCGCCGGTTGCGGTTTTGGAAAGCTTCACCACCTGCGCGCTTGGCGGACCGGCCTCGTGGGGCTGGAAGGTGCCGTCGGTCACGTTCCTGCAGCGTGCGCGCCTCGATCCGCGCGTGGTGTACGAGGAGACGATCCTGCGCGACGGACTTGACGGCGTGAAGGTGCTTTATGCGCCGCAGTGTCTCTTCCTCACGCCGGACGTGGTGGCGAAGATCAAGGAGTTCCAGGCAAAGGGCGGCATTCTCGTGGCGGACGACCAGCTGCTGTCGGCGCTCAAGCCGGATGTCCAGGTGCCGGTGGTGAGCTTCTCGCCGCCGCCGGAATCGGACCACACCGAGGAGGTGAACGAGATGGAGGCGGCGCGCGAAGGCGACGCCAAGACGCGCAAGGGAACGATGCGCGCGAAGGCCACGATGGTCGCGCAGGCGAACGATCTTCGCAAGCGGCTCGCGCCGCGCTTCACGCCGGAGGCGGATAGCTCGTCGCCCGAAATCGTGACGTACAGCCGCCGTTGGAACGACGCGCGCTACGTCTTCGCGATCAACGACCACCGCACGTTCGGCGACTACGTGGGGCCGTGGGGTCTCACGATGGAGAAGGGCTTGCCGTACGAAGGCGAGGTTTCGCTGGCGGATGGCGACGGCGCGGTGAAGGCCGTGTACGAGCTTTCGCGCGGCGGCGAAGTGCCGTTCACCCGCGAAGGCGGACGCGTGAAGGTGCCGGTGAAGTACGCCACCAACGACGGACGGCTCTTCGCGTTCCTCAAGACGCGGATCGCGTCGGTGAAGGTCGATGCGCCGACCGTCGTGCGCGCGGGCGACACCCTGAAGGTGACGTTCTCGGCGCTCGACGAGGACGGGCGCCCGGTTGCGGCGCTTCTCCCGGCGGAGATCCGGCTCTTTGACGCCGCCGGACGCGAGATCGATGGCGCGGGCTGGGTCTGTCTGCAGGGCGGCACCTGTACGGTCGATTTCGTGACGAACCTCAACGATGCCGCAGGCAGTTATCGGATCGTCTGCCGCGACAGGGCTTCCGGTCTCACGGTCGAGCGCACGGTCAAGGTTAAATAAACAGTTAAAGTGTGCAGACTGTTTAGGGTGCGGATTTCTTCCGCACCCTACTTTTTTTCAGATTTCGCTTGCATCAGAAGGGGTGATATGATATATTACGCCCCGTTTTTCACCTTCTGGGGGGTTGTGGCGCAATTGGTTAGCGCACTGGACTGTCGATCCGGGGGTTGCGGGTTCGAGCCCCGTCGACCCCGCCATTTGGTGAGAAGCGCGACAATGAGCCATCCCGACGAAGGATGGTTTTTTGTTAAGCGGGCGTAGCTCAATGGCAGAGCTCCAGCCTTCCAAGCTGGCTACGAGGGTTCGATTCCCTTCGCCCGCTCCAGTGCGCGGCCGATGCGGCGCATCCCTTTTGAGCCGGAGTGGCGAAATGGCAGACGCAGCAGACTCAAAATCTGCCGCACGCGAGTGTGTGAGGGTTCGAGTCCCTCCTCCGGCACCAAGGAAGGACGAATGTTTTTCAGATAGAACTATGAACCTTACAAGTCTATCGCAAGTCAAGGACTGGTGCATTCGTAGCGGGTTCCATCCCAATCGGGTGTTAGGACAGAATTTCCTCATTGATCGCAACGTCCTTGACGCCATCCTTGATGCCGCGCTGTCTTCGCCAATTTCCAATCCCCAACCACCAACCGTCCTTGAAATCGGGCCGGGGCTGGGCGTACTGACGGAAGGGCTCCTGTCGCGGGGCTGTGCGGTCACGGCCATCGAGAAGGATCCAGTGTTGGCCGATCGGCTGGAGGCGGCGCTGGGACAACCGGAGAATCTCACGGTGCTGAAGGGGGATGCGCTCGATTACATCAAGCAGGGACGTTGCGACGGGTTCCCTGCGATGGTCTCCAACCTGCCGTACCAGGCCGGCACCCGAATCCTGATTGAGCTGGTGGAGCGTGTCGGTGTTGCGAGCGGCGCGCAAAGCCCTGAGATCATGGTGGTGTTGCTGCAGACGGAAGTCGCGGAGCGTCTGGCGGCAAAAGAAGGATCCAAAACGCGCGGACTTTCCGGGGTGCGCGTACAGTTCGATTATGACGTTCAGATTGTCCGGAAGGTGTCGGCGAGCTGCTTTTGGCCGCGTCCCGAGATCGGTTCGACGGTCGTGAAGCTGGTGCGGCACCATCGCAACGATGCCGTCGGCGCAGAGGTGCGCGCGCTGTTCCGCCGTCTCACGAAGCAGGCGTTTGAACATCGGCGCAAGCAGTTGGGCAGCATCTTCAAAGGTTTGATCGAATCCACCGCCCGTGCCGAGGAGCTCTCCAATGAGGATTGGTTGGCGCTTTCCCGGTCACTGGTGGCGGCAGGCGTGGGAGACGAAACATGAAACGATTCCTGTGGATGGTGGGGCTCGTGCAGGTCTGTGCATTTGGCGGCGGACTGCAGGAGCGGATTGATGCGGCTTCGGCGGCCGGCGGAGGAGTGGTGCGGATCGGTCCCGGCGTCCATGTGTCGCCCGCGCTCCAGCTGAAGAGCGGCGTGACACTGCGGTTAGAGGCCGGTGCCGTGCTTCAGGCGGAAACGAACGCGGCGGCCTACGCGGCGACGGAGGGACATGCCTTCATCCTGGCCGACGATGTGGACAACGTGGCGATTGAGGGGGAGGGCGTCATCGATGGTGGCGGCGCCGCATTTCCCGTGAGTTCGCTCGTGGTCGTTCAGCAGCCGCGCCTTATCTGGTTCCGGGACTGCCGCAAGGTACGCGTCGAGGACGTGACGCTTCGTAACGGGCGGCGCTGGACATGCTATTTCGACCGGTGCAACGGTGTCGTGGCCCGGCGCGTCAAGATTCGGAGCCTTCTCCAGCATTGCTGCGACGGTTTTGACATCGAATGCAAGAATGCGCTCATCGAGGACTGCGACATCCTGACGCAGGACGATGCGATTGTGTTCAAGTCGCGCAGTTCGGACTATACGGTCTCGGATGTGACGGTGCGTAACTGCCGCCTGGCCTCAAACTGCAGCCTCATCAAGGTTGGCACCGAGACGCTGGGCGGGATCCGGAACATCACGGTGGAGGACTGCGTCTGCAGCCGGAACACCTTCTCCTTCGCCCCGGACCGGCGAGAGTGGAAGGAGTTCAAGGGTTGCGGCCTCCCGGACGGTCCTTTCGCCTTCGCCGGCATCGCGCTCGGCATGCTCGACGGCGGTCGGCTTGAGAACGTGACGATCCGTCGCATCGCGCTGAACGACACGTCGCTCGTGCCGGTGTTCATCCGTCTGGCGCGCCGCAACCGGCGGATTCTCCCCGGTCCGTCCGTCCTTCGCAACGTTTTGATCGAGGATGTCACCGGCGCGGCGCTCTCCTCGATCGGGTGCAGCATCACGGGGCTTGAGGATCTCCGTCCTTCCGGCATCACGCTCCGGAACGTCAATCTTCAGGTGAAGACCGGTAGCCGTCTTCCGCCGGATCCGTTCCCGGAGATTCCGGAAAAGGGACTTTATGTGGGCATGTGGCTGGGGGTGTTGCCGGCCTACGGCTTCTATCTGCGTCATGCCGACGACATTACGTTCGAGAACGTGACCGTGCGTCCGGACGGGACGGACGTCCGCCCGCTGTTTCGCGCCGACGACTGCCGCCGCGTTTCGGGGATGTGCGAAAAAGTCGAGTGACAGTCATGGGGTATAAGGGAGAATGCCATGAAAGGAAAACTTGCTGCGACGCTGCTCTGTGCGGCTTTTGCTTCGTCCGCTGCCGTGATTGACGGCTCGTACAGGATCGTGGTGCCGAAGAAAAGGCCGCTTGGCGTGCAGAACGCGCTTGAGCAGGCCGGGAAGGAACTTGCGTCCGCGCTGAAGGAAGGCGCGGGGCTGGATGTTGAAGTCGTATGGTCAAGCGACTTCAGGGGAGCGATGCGGAAGTCTCCGGCGATTTTCCTCGGCGCAGACGCCGCCGAGAAGGCGGGCGTGATGCCCGCCGATCTCAAGGGTTTCGGGAATGTGATCGCGGAGAAGGGCGGCAACCTGTATCTTTTCGGCCGTGACGTCCAGCGCTTCCCCAAGGAGAAGAATCCGCCGTGGAAGAAGTGCGTGCTTCCCACGGTGAAAGCTGTGACGCGGTTCATGGAGAAGTTTCTCGACGTACGCTTCCTCGGCCCGGGGGAAGTCGGCAAGGACATACCCAAGACGGCGAAGGTGGAGGTTCCTGATGGCTGCTTCGACCGGCACCTGCCGCCGATCGACTACGCGCCGGCGACAGGGTACACGCTGACATTCGGATATGCGGCGAACGCGTTCGGTCCTGGCGCGTACCATTCGTACGGCGGGCATACGTACCATCACGCATGCCCACAGGCGAAGTATTTCAAGGAGCATCCCGAATACTTCGGTCTCGTGAACGGACGCCGCACGCCCCTCCCGCTGAAGAACTCGACACTCTGCATCTCGAACCCGAAGATCGAAGACCTGCTCGTTGAGGAGCTGGTGGCGCGTCTTGACGAAGGCGCGTTGGGGGTGCAGCTCGGCCAGCAGGACGGGCGGCAGTGGTGCCAGTGCGCCGCGTGCAAGGCGTACGGCGGGGCGGCGGCGGATACGGTCGGCGAGAAGCTGTGGATCCTGCACCGGCGCGTGGCGGAACGCGTGGCGAAGCTCCGGCCCGGCAAGATCGTGAACATCCTCTCGTACAGCGAGACGGCCACGCCGCCGAAGACCTTCCGCGAGTTTCCGGAGAACGTGATGATCGAGGTGTGCCATCCCACCGAGGCGCGTCTCAAGAACTGGACGGAGAACTACAAGGTGCCGCATGGATTCGTCGTGTACATCTATCTGTGGGGCAACTATCCGATGCCGGGGCTCACGGCGAAGCGGAGCTACATGCGCTGCGCGGAGATGGTGCGGATGTTCAGGCGCTACGGCGTGCACGGCATCTACCGCTGCGGCTTCGGCGAGCTGTTCGGGACGGAAGGTCCTGCCTACTACCTCTTCGGAAGGCTCATCGACGAGCCGGAGGCGGACGTGAACGCCGTTGTGCAGGAATACTGCGACCGCGCCTACGGTCCGGCGGCGGAGCCGATGCGCGAGTTCCATGACACGCTCGACCGGCGGCTCATGGCGGCCGACCTGATGGAGAACCCTGACAGCGCGTTCGGCTCGGCCTCGCCGCAGAACCCTCTCGATCTGCTCGCCTACATCTACACGCCGGAAGTGGCGGCGAAGATGGAGGCGTGCCTCGTCCGCGCCGAAGGTCTCGCCGAAACGCAGAAGCAGAAGACGCGCCTTGCGCTCGTTCGCCGGGAGTTCGACTATGCGCGGAATCTCGGCAAGGTCGCGGCGCTCTACGCCTCATACCGCTTCAGTCCGACGGGGCTGACCTTCGCTCCGCTGGCGGATGCGCTCGAGGAGAGGGAGAAGATTCTGGACGCAATCTACGGTGGGAACGACGATCCCGCCGGTCTGCCGCCCAAGTTCCCCGGCTGGCCTGAGATCGCGCCCTTCGGCAACAACGAGCGCCGAATCCTGATGAGCAACGGACGCCTCCGGGCGCGCATAGGCTCCCCGCTCAGGTGGAACGCGAAGATGCTGAGAGAGCGGAAGATGCTTCCGGGCAAGAGTCGCTATTCGCTCGCGGCAGTGCGCACGGACGCCGTGCCGGAGTTCGGGGACTTCGAGCAGGGCGCGTGGGCGGCGTGCGGCTGGAACATGGTCAACGGCATCATGTCGGAGAAGCCTTTGGTCATGTCGAGGTTCAAGCTGCTGGCGGGAAAAGATTGCCTCTATCTGGCCGTCGAGGGCGGCATGGGCAAGGAGCCTCGCATCAGCGGAACTGATCGCGACGGTCCTTGTGGCGGCGAAGAGTGCTTCGTGATGACGGTGAGCCCGAAGGATTCGGCGGATGCGTACTTCCGGTTCATGTGGAACGTCGATCCGAAATCGAGATGGGATGGCCGGCAGGGGCACATAACGGACCCGCTCGACCCGAAGTTCGGCAGTATCGACAGTTCGTGGAACGGCGATTGGACCGTCCAGAGCGAATTCAAGGATGGCCTGTGGCGTTCGCTGGTGGCGCTGCCGTACGCGACGCTGGGCGAGAAGGCTCCCGGGAAGGGAGTGGCGTGGGGCTTCAATGTCGGCCGCATCGCAGACTGCGCCGCGAAGAACTCCTACCGCGTGTACCTGCTCTGGAATCCGAACTTCGAGTCGCCGACGGGCGTGTTGGATCCCGCGGCATGCGGCTTGCTGAAGTTCAAGTAGTAGAAAGGAATGAGAGGTGTTGCGATGAGGGCTTTATCGATTGTGCTGCTTGGCATTGGCTGCTGTGCCGTCGCGTACGCGCAGCGATACGATGTGCGCGCGTTCGGCGCGATGGGCGACGGCGCGACGAAGGACACGGCCGCGATCCAGCGCGCCCTTGACGCCTGCGCGAAGACGGGCGGCACGGTCGTTGTGCCGCCCGGCACTTATCTGACCGGCTCCATCTATCTCGGCGACGCCACGGAGCTGCATCTTGAGGCGGGCGCAACCTTGCTCGGCAGCCCGGACCTCGCCGACTACAACGCGCCGGACGCCTATCCCCAGAACTGGGGGAG
>CACZCD010000096.1 GCA_902779565.1 uncultured bacterium
TGGTGGTAGTCCAGTGACGAAAGTCGGTAATTCAGCGTTTTCCGGGCGTAGCAGTTTGACTGGCGTATCTATTCCGAGTTCTGTAACGAGCATCGAGTCTTATGCGTTTTACGGCTGCAGCGGACTTCGGAACGTTGCGATGCCCGTCAGCGTGAAAACTCTCGGTGATGGCGTATTCCAGAACTGCGCTGGTCTTGAATCTGTGTCGATTCCAGTCAGCATCACTGCGATTCCATACAATGCATTTTATGGATGCACAAGCCTGAGAACACTTGATCTTCCCGTCACGGTTAAATCAATAGGCTCTTATGCCTTCTACGGCTGCGTCTCGCTTTCATCTGTCTCGATTCCGTTCAGCGTGAAGTCAATCGGCGACTATTCTTTTTACGGTTGTAGTTCGCTTTCGAACCTTGAACTTTCCGGTGGATTGGAGTCGATAGGCTATAATGCATTCTACGGATGCAATGGGTTGAGAGAAGTCGTAATTCCAGCATCGGTGACAAGTGTTAGTAGTTATGCTTTTGGCGCATGCGGGAACATCCGGCGCGTCACTGTGTCGGAATGCGTCCTGCGCGACATGTCGAGTGTGTTTGGCAATTCGTGTAAAACCATAACGTCTCTGACTATAGCCGAAGGGGTGGTGAGCATTGACAGTAGCTTTTACAACTGTGACGGCTTGACGAGCTTATCCATCCCTGCGAGTGTTACAAGAATCGGCGAAAGCGTTTTCCGATACAGTTGTCCTGCCCTGACGGAAATTACGGTCGCTCCGGGAAATGCGAACTACAAGTTTTCTGGCGGGTTGCTCCTGACAAAGGATGGTACGGAGATAGTGGCAGTTCCTCGTGGCCGGACATGGGTGTCGATTCCGGACAGTGTAGCGAAAATTAGGCATGAAACGTTCAATAATTGCCCCAACCTCAATTTCACCTGGCGCAATGGCATGAAGTCTATCGATGGCTGGGTGCTTGACTGTGCCGAGGACGACTTGCCCAAGAACTTGACGTTGAGCGGCTATCGCGGGATTGCGAACAGTGCGTTTAGCTATTGCGAAGCATTGACGGGCATTACAATCGGCGAAGGAGTGAAAAGCATAGGTGCCTATTCATTTGAGGAATGTTCGAATCTGATAAGTATATCCATCCCGGCAAGCGTGACGCATATAGACGACAGCGCATTTGACGGATGCTACAGGATTTCGTCCATCAGCCTTGCGAGCGGGAACAGGAACTACAAATACGCTGGCGGGTTGCTTGTGTCTGCGGACAACACAGAGCTCGTGGCGGCGTCGAGGACGGCGACGTCCGTCAAGATACCAGAAGGGGTGTCAAGTGTGCGCAACGGCTTCTTTGCGGGATGCGCAAAGCTGACGAGCGTGACTTTCCCCAGCAGCGTAGAGGTAATTGGCGATGAAGGAAGCGTGTTCGGCGGATGGGAAGAAATAGACGACGATGACGACTGGTACGATAAGTTCCATGGATGCCCCGCGCTCAAAACGATTACGGTTGCGTCCGGAAATCCATACTACAAGTCTATCAACGGACTTTTGCTTGGCATGGATGAAGGGGACGAAGGGGAATTGTTCCTCAAAGCCGTGCCGCAGTCGTTGACGAGCGTAAATGTTCCCGAAGGTGTACGATGGCTTTCAGGCGACGCATTCGTCGGTTGTTCAAAGCTGACGGCTGTCACATTCCCAAGGAGCCTTTATGAATACGACGGGGAGTTGTATTACAATGATGAAGAAGATTATATCGACGAATCAAGCGGACCATACAAACTTACGGCCATCAATGTTGCGGCGGGGAATGAGGAATACTCGTCGGCGAACGGACTGCTGCTTTCGGCTGATGGAACGGAGATCTATGTAGTTCCTCGCGGACTGACGAGCGTAACGATTCCGGCGAGCGTCACAGACATTGATGTTGATGATTTTGAGTATTGCACGAAACTCAAGTCGTTCAGCGTCGAGAATGGCAACAAGGAGTTTTCTGCAGTAAACGGGATGCTGCTCACGAAAGATGGCAAGGAGTTGGTCTGCGTGCCGTCCACGCTTAAATCGCAAAGGACGATAACGATTCCGGCAGGCGTCACGCGAATTGGAGGGTATGCGTTTCGCGATTTCAGTCAGTTGACATCCATAGTCATCCCAGAGGGAGTCGCGGAAATTGGAGATTATGCATTCAGTTATTGCACCGCTTTGTCTAGTGTCAAGTTGCCGCAGTCGCTAACGAAGATTGGGGGGCGTGCTTTTGGAGACTGCTCGTTGACGAGTTTGGTTCTGCCGAACGGACTGGAGTCTATTGGAGCTCGAGCCTTTGAAGGGTGCAAACTGTCGTCGATATCTATTCCTGACAGCGTGACGCGTATTCATGCGGATGCGTTTGGAAGCCGTGGGAAGAGTAGCAGTGGTGCTTGCGAGCCGTCGGATGTCAACAACAAGAATGATGTGTTTGATGCCGATTCGATTCCTGGTCTTCTTCTTGTTGATGGATGGGTGGTCGGACTCGATAGCTCAAGCAGAATACAAAACGAACAAGACGATCCGACGGAATATCTGAACCAAGCTCTTCAAGATGCTTGCATCAGGGGCATAGCATGTCGGGCATTTGAGAACTGCAATTGGTTGCGCTACTTGACGCTTCCGTCATGCGTCAAGTATGTGGGCGGAAGTCTTTTCTATGGTTGTTCGCAATTGGAATGGGTTGTCATCCACGATGGTGTAGAGGAAATCGAGGTGTCGGCTTTCTCCGGTTGCCGAAACTTATCGGGTGTGTCAATCCCCGACAGTGTGCGCACGGTTGGGCAAAGCGTCTTTCAGGGATGTAACTTCATAGATAAAGAATCCATTCCAGGACTTGAAATCGTGGACGGTTGGATTTTGCAGGATGTTGGTGTTTCTTCACAACTTACCGGGGGCGATTCGTTTGATGGCAAGTACGTGATATCCGGCGAACAGGGCATCAGGGGCATTGCAGACGGTGCATTTCAAGGAGATGGGCACGGAGACGTCTGGGGGCAGGGTTGCTCTGGATCATCATATTTGTACAAGCAATGGGGGCTGGTTGATGTGACAAGTCTTTTTATTGGCGATGGTGTTACGACTATAGGATCAAGGGCATTTGCGCTCTGTGATGACCTGACGAATGTCTATGTCGCGGCGTCTGTAAAATACATCGGCGAGGAGGCGTTCTACGATTGCCGAAGCTTGAAGAGCGTTCAGTTGCCAGACACACTCAAGGGCAAGATCCCCGATTCGGTATTTGCGGAGTGTCCCGAATCGTTGAAGATAATCTACTACGATGCCCCGCGGCCTGTACATGTCGTGGATTTTTATGACAACTATTCGGCGCATACGGAATATGTCCATGCAGGAAGCAGTAACGTTGATAAAGGTAAAAGATGGGATGTTCGAAACGGTCAATGGAATTATGATGAAGGGTTGTATGTTTGGACGCTAGCTGTGTCCGTGCCAAATGGGCGGCTACAGTCTTTCTGGATGACAGGCATGACGGAGAATTCAAATGTTCGTTTGATAGATGTTGAAGGAAGATATTCATACAAAGAAGACGGCGAAACTTATGAAGGTTATGCGTATCCATCGGAATGGAAGACAATTGCCAACCACAATGGCGGAGTGAACGAGTTCATACGCCTAACGGAAGACGATTGGAGTTACGTGCCCGCAAGCGTGAAGTACGTGACGTTTACGATAACTGTCACGGGGTCAAACGATTCAGCAGCAGATGAAGATTGTCAGTTCTACTTCGGTATCGGGAATGCGTCTAATTTTCCAGATGACGACAATATGATTCCCATTCATTATTCCGGCTGGTTAGAGTCTCGTGAAGTAGAGGAAGGGCGTGCAATTGGCGAGTTGCCTAAGATATCCCGTGAGCAGTGTCGCTTCCTTGGCTGGTCCACGGCCCCGGAGGGCGGCGAGAAGGTGTCTGCCATGACGTTGATGGGCGAAAGCGATGTCGCATACTATGCGCACTGGTGGTGTTATGGAGATGTGTTTGAGGGTGTGGGACTGTCGGCTCTCGACGAGGACGACAACATCGTCGTGACGCTCACGAACGACGTGAGCGGGACGGTGGAGATTCCGGACAATGTGGGCACGGTGACGATCGACTTGAACGGGCACAATATGATAGGGGACGGCGGCGAGGACGGCGGTCTCGGGGAGACCGCCCTACCGGGTGGGCCCGCGATAAGGGTTGTGAAGGGCGACGGCGAAGGGACGACGACGCAGCTGGCGATTGTCGATACGTCGGAAGGCGAGAAGGGGCAGGTTGCCGGCGGCGGCGAGAGCGCGGGCATCGAGGTTGCCGAAGATGCCTCGACGGGCGTGAGACTTGACGTGGAAGAGGGCGTGGGCGTATTCAACGGCGACGGGAGCGAGCAGGAGCTTAAGCCGAAGCTAGTAGGCACCGGCAAGGTGACGGTGCCGAAGTCGTGGAAGGTCGGGCAGAAGGTGACGTGGAAGGCGACGGCCGACAAGGGCAGCGTGTTCGCGCGCTGGGAAGGCCCGCTTGTTGGTTCGCTGAACCTGACGAAGAACGAGCGGCGCAACCCGTCTTTGGCGTTCGCCGTGCCGGAAGGATTCAAGACGAATATGGTGACGGCGGTGTTCTTGCCGTTAGATGACGACGGGCTTTACACGCTCGGCATTACGCAGACGGAATTCAAGTTGAAGGAAGCGGTGTCCGATGTCTGTGTGACGGACGATTCGCAGTCGTATGTGACGGCCACGATGAGCGGATTGCCGTCGGGGCTGAAGTTCGACGCGAAGAAGATGTGCATCATGGGCGCGCCGACGAAGGGCGGCATCTATTGGGTGCAGGTCAAGGCGAAGAACGCCTCCGGCTACCAGTGGGTGGAGAACATCAAAGTCACGGTTTCCGGCGACGGCACGGAGGCGAAGGAACCGAAGCTGACAAGGACGGCGTACTATCCGCTCACGGTCATCTGCGCCACGGAGGGCGGCACGGTGTCGGGCACGGGGGTCTATGCCGAAGGCAAGGAGGTGACAATCAAGGCGACGGCGGCGAAAGGGCATGTGTTCGCGGGATGGTACGAGACGGCGGCGGCGGCGCAGCGTGGCGGTCACGCGGGACGCGTGACCCTGGCGGCCTCGATGAACGTGGTTGTGCCGGAGATGCGGTATGTGTTCGCCAAGTTCGTGACGGCGGAAGAGGACAGGGACAGCATCGAGCTGGCGGTGAATGGCGAGAAGATGCGGCTCGCCGGGGACGGCTCGCCCCACCGTACCAACATCTGGGCGGGGGTGTATGTGGAATGGCCGGTGGCGGCGAGCGCGCTTTCCGAGACGAAGGTGAAGGTGGCGGGGCTGCCGGCGGGGCTGAAGTTCACGGAGAAGCCCGTGACGAGCAAGATCGGGAGCGGCAAGACGGCCGTCGTAGTCACGAACGTGCCCGCGTACACGATCTACGGCGCGCCCACGGCGGCGTCGAAGACGGACGCGAAGACAGGCGCGGTGAAGCCGTCCGTGGTGAACGTGACGGTGACGACCGCAAGCAAGGCGAAGGTCGTGTACGAGATCGACGTGACGGTTGATGCGTTGCCGGAGTGGGCGGTGGGGACGTTCGATGGGTGTGTGTGGTCATACCCCTCCGGCCTTGCGGCCACCTCCCCTGCCTCAGGGGAGGAGTTGTCCGGCGCGGTGACGATGACGGTGGCGGCGAACGGCAAGATCAGCGGCAAGTTGATCGATGCCGACGGCACGTGGACGCTGAGCGCGGCGTGGTTCGATGGGGTGACGGGCACGCGGGACGGTTCGCCCCACCAGGATCCGGAATCCGGAAGTCAGGAGTCCGAAGTCGGAAGTCCTGTCTTCGTCGCCACGGTGATCGGCAAGAACGGGAAGAAGGCGATCACGAACGAGGTGATGGTGTCGGCGGAGGAGGTGCGGCTCGCCGGGGACGGCTCGCCCTACCGGCGCGGGGTTGTGTCGGGGTGGACGGCCTCCGCGCCGTCCGTAGAGTGGACCGCCTGGCAGAACTTGTGGAAGACCGAGCCGTGGAAGACCGATGCGAAGCCGTTCGCGAAGGCGCCGGCGCTAGCCATAGATGCGGGCACGCGGGACGCGTGCCCCTACCCGGGGGCGATCACGCTCAAGTTTGCGGCGTCGGGCGCGGTGACGGCGAGCGGGAAGTTCGTGACGGGGCAGGACGCGAAGGGGAAGGACGTCGTGTACTCGGCGAGCTGCTCGGGCGTGCTGATCCCTGCGAGCGCGCAGGACGCGCGCCCCTACCAGGATGCCGGTGATGCGCGTATCCGCTTCACGCTGTTCCTCTACTTCCCGCCGAAGGCCGGCAAGTTCGAGGGCTACGGCACCGAGATTTCGCTTGTGTGGGATGGTGCGGCGTTCAGTGTGGCGGCGGATTGAATCCGCCGCACCGACATTGCCGCACTCCCCAATCCTCCAATCCTCCAATCCCCCAATCCTCCAACTTATGGTGCAATCGGGGCTTAAAAAAGGATTGTCTCTTTTCGATGGTGGCCTATCTTGCGGCGCGTACGGCGCGCGGTTTCGTGCTATAATACGCGCTCCAAAAAAGACAAGGAGAAATGAAAACATGGAAATCACGGCGGATATCGTTTCTGTGGGCGTGAACGACCACGACATCGATTTGTTCGAGGGGCAGTACGTGGTGCCGCGTGGCATGGCGTACAACAGCTATCTGGTGAAGGACGCAAAGACGGCGGTGATGGATACCGTCGATGCGCGCTTCGGCGACGAATGGATGGGGAACGTGGCGGCGGCGAACGGCGGCAAGGCACCGGACTACCTCGTGATCCACCACATGGAGCCGGATCATTCGGCGAACATCGCGAAGGCGCTCGCCGCCTGGACGGAGACGACGGTCGTTGCGTCCGCGCAGGCGTTCCGGTTCATGGAGCAGTTCTTCGGCGCGGGCATCGCCCCGAAGCGTCTCGTTGTGAAGGAGGGGGATGTTCTCGACCTCGGCCGGCATAAGCTCACGTTCGTGGCGGCGCCGATGGTCCATTGGCCCGAGGTGATGGTGTCGTACGATGCCACTGACAAGGTCCTCTTCTCGGCCGATGGCTTCGGCAAGTTCGGCGCGAATGATGTGGAGGATCCCGAGGGCTGGGACTGCGAGGCCCGCCGCTACTACTTCGGCATCGTCGGCAAGTATGGCGCGCAGACGCAGGCTCTGCTGAAGAAGGCCGCCGGTCTTGACATCCAGACCGTCTGTCCACTGCATGGCCCCGTGCTGAAGGGCGAAGAGATTGCCCACGCGGTGAAGCAGTACAGCACCTGGAGCTCCTACGGCGTGGAGACGGCGGGCGTGTGCATCGCCTATACGAGCGTCTATGGCCACACGAAGGAGGCGGCGCTGCTCCTGAAGGAGGAGCTGCTGAAGCGCGGCTGCCCGAAGGTCGCCATCGCCGACCTCGCGCGCGACGATATGCCGGAGACGGTGGAGGATGCGTTCCGCTACGGGAAGCTCGTGCTGGCCACGACCACGTACAACATGGACGTCTTCCCGTTCATGCGCACGTTCATCGAGCATCTCACCGAGCGCACCTACCGTAACCGCACGGTCGGTATCATCGAAAACGGCACCTGGGCGCCGAATGTGGCGAAGGTCATCAAAGGGCTCTTCTCGACCTCGCAAGGCCTTACGTTCGCGGAGCCGGTCGTCACGATCAAGAGCGCGCTGACCGATGCCTCCCGCGCGCAAATCGCCGCCCTCGCCGCTGCGCTTATTTGAAATTGATGGTTTTCCCGGGAACGGAAATGTGGTATCATACGCGCATTACTAAACAACTAAAAGGATAAATCATGAGCGAAAAGAAAAAGTGTGGTTGCTTCTGCAAGTTGCTGAAGTGCTTTTTTTGGTGTTGTGTCACCGTTTTGGTGTTAGTGGTGTTGGTTGTTGCGACGATTCCGCTATGGATCAGCCCTGTTTCGACGGGAGTGGCCAACAGTGTGGTACCGAAGATTACGGGCACCAAGTTCCATATTGAACGCTTCTACGTGAACCCGTGGACGGGAGCGGTTCGCATCAACAATGTGAAACTCTCCAACCCAGAGGGCTATGGCGACGCGCCTGCGTTCTCCCTGACGTCGTTGACACTTGATCTGGCGCTCACGGAGCTTTTCTCCAACAAGCTGCACGTCAAGGAACTCCTGATCGAGGACCCGTTCGCGAGCTATTATTCGCATGGCGGCACAAACAACATTGACGCGATCCTTGCCAACGTCGAAAAGGTCCTCAGCGACGTGGAAGAGGAGACGGCGGAGCAGAAGGAGGAGCTGGAAGAAAAGACGAAAGCGGAGCTGAAGGTGATTATCGATCACATCCGCATCTCCGGTACGAAGGTCAAGCTCATGGAGAACGATGTGATTCCGCCGGTGCCGATCATGACGATCGAGCTGAAGGATATCGGCAAGGAGTCGGATGGCGCCTCGTTTGACGAGGTCTGGGCGGCCCTGTCCGATGCCTTCATGAAGGGCATGGGCAGCGTGGGCGACGGACTTGGCGCGCTCGGTGGACTTATTGGAGATGGCGCGAAGAGCCTGACCGGCGCGATTGGTGAGGGCACGAAGGGCGTCTCGAATGCTTTGGGCGAAGGTACCAAAAATGTGACCGGCGCTTTAGGCGAAGGCACCAAGAGCGTGAGCGGCGCCTTGGGCGAAGGTGCCAAAAGTGTGACCGGTGCCTTGAGCGAAGGTGCGAAGAGCGTGACCAGCCTCTTTGGCGGTGGCGATTCCTCCAAGAATGCCACCCCGGCGACTTCCGAAACAGATGCCGCAAAGGATGCGGCGAAGAGCTCGACGGATGCAGCGAAAGATTCGGCAAAAGACGCGGCAGATACGGCGAAAGATAGCTCGTCTGGTGCGGCGGATGCCGCAAAGAGTGCTGCTGGCGCTGTCAGCGATGGTGCCAAGGCGGCGGTCGATGCCGTTGGCGATACGGCCCAGAAGGCGACCGAGGGCGTGAAGAACCTCTTTAAGGGCTTCGGCAAGTAAGCGACGGATGGATCACCTGATCGGTATAGGCGGAGTCGGGATGAGCGCGCTTGCGCAGGCGCTCGTCTCGCTCGGCCGTTCCGTGTCGGGTGCCGACCGTGTGGTGAGCTCGTCCGACCGCACCCTTTGGCCGCCGAGCATCCGGCGACTTGAGTCGATGGGTGTGAAGGTGTTTCCCGACGACGGTAGCGGCGTGGACGCGTCCATCCAACGCGTGATCGTTTCGACGGCGATTGAGTCCGACAATCCCGGGCTTGCGAATGCGCAGAAGCTGGGGATTCCCGTTGTCCATCGCGCCGCCGCGCTTGCGGAGGCGCTTTCCGCTTTTAAGCTGGTGGCCGTGGCGGGCACCTGCGGTAAATCAACGGTGACGGCGATGCTGGCGCATGTTCTCGCGGAATGTGGCCTTGACCCGTTCTGCGTGAACGGGGCGGCGGTGGTCGGCTGGAACGGTTCCGTGCGGCCCGGCAAGGGGCCGTATGCCGTCGCCGAGGTGGATGAGTCCGACAAGTCGCTCACCGCATTTAGTCCTTATGCGGCGATCATCACGAACGCGAGTGCCGACCACTACTCCAAGGAGGAGATGGACGAGGTGTTCGATGCGTTCGTGAAGGAAGTGCCGGGGCCTGTGATCGATGGACGCAAGGTTTCCTGCTCGGCGGACTGTTCTCTGCCCGGCGAACACAACCGTCAGAATGCGGGGTTGGCTCTTGCGATGGCGGTGGCGCTTGGCGCCGACGAGCAGAAGGCGCGCGCGGCGCTGACGGACTTTCCGGGTGTCGAGCGTCGGCTTCAGCGCATCGGCCGTTGCGGCGAGGCCGAGGTGTTCGACGACTACGCGCACAATCCCGAGAAACTTCATGCGATGCTGACGACGCTGCAGGCGCAGACGGAGAAGGGCGTCGCCGTCGTGTGGCGGCCTCACGGGTACGGTCCGCTCCGCAAGATGCTGGAGCCGCTGGCGGCGATGTTTTCGGAGACGCTGCGTCCGCAGGACCGTCTCATCCTGCTGCCGGTCTATGATGCGGGCGGCACGGCGGACCGGAGCGTCCAGTCGGACGCCCTCGCGGCCCGCGTGGCCGGTTCGGTTTTTTTGCAAACTCCGGAGGAGGTCTATCGGCTTCTGATGGCGCAGGCGCCGGCGTTCGGCGCAATCGTAACGGCAGGGGCGCGCGATCCGGGACTTCCGGTTCTCGCGGGGCGTCTTGCCGGAAAGGAAATGACATGAAAAGGATGCTGTTGACGGGTTTGGCTGCGGTGCTTGCGTGCACCATGGCGTTTGCCGAGGAGGACGCCAAGGAAAAGAAGAAAATGCCTTCTACCGCGAAGTATTTCACTTCGCTTCCAGCGGCGAAGAAAGAAGCGATGAAGTACGATGCGCCGATCTTCGTGGTCGCCGTCGCGAAGGGCACGCCGATGGAAGGGGCCATGAAGAAGGTCCTCTCCAACAAGTTCTTCCGGGAGCTTGCGACGAAGGGGTTCTTCGTCTATACGATGCGCGTGGATCTCAGCAAGAAGGAGAAGGAGGCTGATGCCAGAACCCCCAAGGCGATGTACGAGAAGCTTTCGGCCGATGACCGGGCGCTACTCGACGTGATTGCGCCGCCGGACAAGGTACTGGTGCGCAAGCTGCCGCTCTTCGGCATGGTCAAGTCCGACTGCTCAGAGGTGGTGATCAAGGTGGTGGACATGCCCAAGGCGCCGGCCTCGCCGGATGTCACCTACATCGGACCGTATCTGCAGAATCTTCAGTCCGCCGCCCAGGCCTACGGCATTGATATCGAAATGTCGAAGGAGATGCGGAAGTACATCGAGAATCCGCCGCCTGAGAAGAAGGACAAGAAAAAGAAAAAATAGTGGTTGGTGGTTAATGGGTGCTGCGTTTGAATATCCTGAATGTCGGCTCGTCGCCGGGAATCCAGCCGCGTTCGCGGCCGCGAAGGCGCGCTTTGATGCGAAGCCCGTGGACGAGACGCGTTTCGCCGACCATTCAGGATGGAACGCCAACCGCACGACGATCGCCGGCGAGGTGAGCGAGTCTGGGGTCGGGACGTTCCGCGGCAGCGAAAAGCGCACCATCACCTTCGCCCCGTCCACGCGGCCGGGCTGGTGGATCCGGCGCACCGACCTTCCGGAGCAGCTAGATACGGCGGTTGACATCGCCAATCTCTGGACGAGCGCCCGCAATCTCGTGCTGCGCAGCGGTTCTCCGCACAACTATCTGCGAATGGTGGAGCATATCATTGCGCTGAAGTCCGGGCTGGGTCTCGACAATGTGGTGATCAAGACGAACTCCGGCGACCCGCCGCTCTTCGATGACTCTTCGCTGCCGCTCGTCAACGCGATCGACCGGGCCGGCATGATCGTCACGGACGTCCCCGCGACCTACATCACCGTGAAGGAGCCGCTGGCGTTCGCCGGAAACCGCGGCGATTTCCTGATGTTTCTGCCGGATGACGGCTCGCGCCGTCTGCGTCTGGATGTCGCCATCAGCTGGCGCACCATCATTGGCGACGAGCGCATCGCCTTTGACGTTACGCCTGAGACGTTCCGCTATGGCGCGTACGCGCGCACGAATGCGACGCATCGCCAGTATCAGCTTGCCTGGGCGTTCGGGTGGCTCTTTGCCGATACGCGTCATCTCGGTTACAACAAGAACAATATCCTGATCCATGGGCGCAGGCGCTGGTATGGCGAGCCGCGCTTCCCGGTTGAAGGCACCAATCGTTTTCTGGAGCCGGTTTGGCATCGCGCTACGCTCGATCTCCTGGCGGCGCTTTCCTTGACGGGGCCGGACCGGTTTGTCGGAACGGTCGTCTCTTTCCGCGCCGGGCATACGCAGGATTGCGATGCCGTGCGCTACCTTTACCGCAACGATCTTCTCGTGAAGGCCTGAGGAGACGGTGATGGCGCGGAAGATCGGCTTGGCGTTGGGAGGTGGCGGCGCGCGCGGTCTTGCGCATTTGGGCGTGTATCAGCGCCTGACCGAGCTGGGGGTTCCCGTTCATTGCGTCGCCGGCACGTCGATTGGGGCGATCGCAGGGGCGCTGATCGCCGCCGGAACGGTGGACCGGGCGCTCGCGTGGTGCGCCGAGCCGGATTGGAAGAAGTTTCCGAAACTGATGTTCGAGACGCGCCTCACGGCCAAGGCCATCACGACGGGACGCCAAGTGGAGCGGCTACTCGCCGATTTGATCGTCGCGAAGCGGTTTGACGACTTGAAAATTCCCTTTGCGTCGGTTGCGACCGACCTCAATTCCGGGGAGAAGGTCGTTTTGCGTGAAGGGGATCTGCTCTCGGCCGTGCGCGCGTCGATGTCCATCCCCGGCGTGTTTCTTCCGGTCGAACGGGACGGGCGTGTGCTGGTGGACGGACAGCTTGTGGACCCCGTCCCTGTCGCGGTCTGTCGTGCGATGGGGGCGGACGTCGTGATTGCCGTAGACATCAATCCGCCCAACCCGCCGGAAAACGCGAAGCCGCTTTCCAAGCTCAATCTCATCGACATCATGGCGGGCACGCTGACGGTGCTCAACTGCGAGCTGACGCGCCGCGAACTCGCGGAAGCCGCCCCCGATGTGCTGATCCGCCCCGCCGTCGGCGGCGTCATGGCGTTGGATTTCCGCCGGGCGGAGCGGTTGGTTGAAATCGGTCGGCAGGCCGTGGAGGATGCGTCCGTACGGGAGAGATTGGGTGATTGGGGGATTGGGGGATTGGAGGATTGGGGGATT
>CACZCD010000097.1 GCA_902779565.1 uncultured bacterium
CTTCGGTTCCCCAGCCGCGCTGAACGTTCGCGCCATGAAAGTCTCAAAGGCCGCAATTGTGGTATAATTCCGCGCTGTGAAGTTCTTAGTCGTCGATGTCGGAAACACAAGCACGGCCGTGGGATGCTGGTTCCGCGGCCGTGTGTCGCGCGTCGCGCACGTGGATGGTGGTCTGCGCGCGGCGCTGGCGGCGGCGGAACCGCTCGCGGCGGCGGTTGACGGCATCGCCTACCTGAGCGTCGTGCCGAAGGTGGATGCCGCCTGGCGCGCGTTTGCGCGGCGGCGGCGGATTCCGTTCCATCAAGTGACGAGCGCGGATTTCACGGCGGCGGATCAAGGCCTTACGCTCGACTACCCCAAGCCCGAGACGATCGGTGCGGACCGTCTCGCCGATGCGGTCGCGGCCGTGGACCGCTACGGCGCGCCGGTGCTGGTGTGCGATTTCGGAACGGCGTTCACGGCGGCGGTGGTCACGGCGGACCGCGTGTGGCGCGGTGGCGTGATCGCGCCCGGCTTCCCGCTCATGCGCGACTATCTCTTCGAGCGCACGGCGAAGCTGCCGCGCATGGCGCTGGGCGGACGGTGCCCGAAGATCGGCCGCAGCACCGAGGAGGCGATGCGCTTCGGTGCGTGGGTCGGCTATCGCGGCATGGTGCGCGAGATCGTCACCACGCTTGAGCGGAACTTTAAGACCTCCTTCCGCCTCGTCGCCACAGGCGGCTTTGCGCGTTGGGTGCTGAAGGATATCGGAATGGATTTCGTCATCGATCCCACGCTCACGCTGTACGGCGCGGGGCGGATTGCGGCGGCCACGCGAAACAAGGAGAATGGAACATGCTGACACGCGCCTTCAGGTTTTCGGCTCTCGCGCTTCTGCTGGCGATGCTCGCCGGATGCGGACTTTTCTGGGACGACCCGTACGTGACGGTGACCGTCACGCCGCTCAACTGGGTGGAGATCCACTACTACAACGCGACGCGCGAGCCCATCCGCCGCGTGAACGTGCGCATCACGGGATCGGGGCGCGTGGAGGTGAAGTCCGGCACGGCACGCCGCGTCTCCGACAGCTTCGCCAAGGATATCGCCGGCGACACGACCGACAACTACCGCGAACGGGTCTATGATGTGGACGCCGAGCACGTGCGCGAGGTCTTCCAGGATCTCGTGAACGCAGGGCTGTTCGACAAGGACAAGATGTTCACGAAGACCACGCATCCCTCGAACGGCCGGTTCGTCGCGGTGCGGGCGGCGATCGACAACAAGACCTATTCGGAATCCAAGAATCTCTTTGAGGAGGATCCCGAGCTTGCGGAGCGGATCTACAACGTCGTTCTGGAGTTCAACAGACCGACACTCGGAAGGAAGAAGAAATGAGCGAATCGCAGTTGAGGGCGCGCGCCGTGCTGAAGGACGTGCGCCGGGTGGTGGTGAAGGTCGGCACGCATGCGCTGGCCAAGAAGACGGGGCGTCCCGACTACGCCGCGCTGCGGCGCGTCGTCTCCGGGATCTGCGCGCTCCATGACGCTGGGCTTGAGGTGATCTTCGTCTCGTCGGGCGCCGTCGCGGCGGGTCTTGAGGCGCTGGGGCTGAAGGCGCGTCCCACGGACGTGAACGATGTGCAGATGTGCGCGGCGGTCGGGCAGGCGCGCTACATCACCGAATACGTGAAGCTCTTTCTCGAGAAGGGCGTGAAGATCGGTCAGGTGCTGCTCACGCACGCCGATTTCGACGAACGCCGCCGGGCGGCGAACGTGCGGCGCGTGCTCGACCATCTCGTCAAGAACGGCATCGTGCCGGTGATCAACGAGAACGACGTGGTCGCCGACGAGGAGATCAAGGGGCTTACCTTCGGGGACAACGATCAGCTTTCCGCACTGATCGCCCGTCTCGTCTGCGCGGATGCGCTCGTGCTGCTCACGACGGTGGACGGGCTGCTGGACGGCGCGGGGCGGCGTGTGCCGGAGATCGTCTCCGTGCGCGAGGCGCTCAAGCTCGTCAAGACGGGCCAGAAGGGGACGCTTTCGAAGGGCGGCATGGACTCCAAGCTCAAGGCGGTGCGGATCGCCGCCGAGGCGGGCGCGAACGTGGTGATCGCCAACGGCCGCAAGGCCGGGATCCTTCAGGCGGTGTTCGCCGGGCGTGACGTCGGAACGTTCGTTCCCGGCCGCGCGCTTTAAGGGCCGGTTTTAATTTGGAGGATTTATGAAAACGACACAGGATAGACAGGTCGTGGCCTTGGCCACCTTTGTTGTTGCGGGTGCCTTTACCGCGCTTGCAGGGGTCTGTACGGTCCAGATGCGCCCAGGCGAGCATTGGTGGGGTGTGTGCAACAATTTCGGACGCGAAATGCCGTTCACGGAGAAGACGGTCTTCTCGTGCGATCTTCGCAAGGACAACTATTCCCACCAGTCACTATCGTTCCTCTGCTCGGACAGCGGGCGGGCGGTTTGGTGCGCGGAGCCGGTGGGCGTGAAGATAGCGGACGGGAAAATCCGGCTCGAATCTGACAAGGGCGAGATTGTCATCAAGGAAGATGCCGGGCAAAACCTCGCGGAGGCGTTCCGCTACGGATCGAAGAATTGGTTTCCGCCGACAGGCGAAGAGCCGGAGCTTCTCTACTTCTCCGCGCCGCAGTACAACACGTGGATTGAACTCACCTACCACCAGAATGAAAAGGACATTCTTGCCTACGCGAAGTCGATGCTTGACCATGGTCTCCAGCCGGGCATTTTCATGATCGATGACACCTGGCAGCACGGCTACGGCGAATGGTATTTCGACGCTCGCCGTTTCGCCGACCCCAAGGGCATGATGGACAAGCTCCACGCCATGGGATTCAAAGTGCTGCTGTGGATGTGTCCGTTCGTCTCGATGGATACGCCCGCCTACCGCCGCATTGCGTTTGGGAGCAATCCGGATGACGTGAAGGGCTATCCGGAGAAAGGCGGATTCCTCGTCTCTTCACGGAAGAATGCCTGGGGAGGCGTTCCGCCTCCTGCGCCGATCAGGTGGTGGAACGGCACGAGTGCGCTTCTCGACTTCACGCATCCCAACGCCGTCGCGTGGTTCACTGAGCAGTTGGACAGGCTCGCAAGGGATTATGGGGCGGACGGATTCAAGTTTGACGGAGGCGGGGTGCCATTCTACGCCGGATGCGTCGGGGTGGAGGGCGGTTCGCCGAAGATGTTTGCGCATGATCCTTCCGTGACGCCTGCTGCGCAAAGTGCGCTCTACGGCACGTTTGCGCTGAAGTACAAGGGAAGCGAGTACCGCAACGCTTTTGGTTACGCCGGGAAGCCTGTCATCATGCGGCTTCACGACAAGGCGCACAAATGGGAAGCGCTCCGTCGGCTCGTGCCTGACATGCTGGCCGCTGGATTCGTCGGATGCCCGTTCATCTGCCCTGACATGATCGGCGGCGGTTCGTGGACGGCGTTTCTGCCCGGCGCCCCGTTCGATCCTGAGCTTTTCATCCGTTCCGCGCAAGTCCATGCCCTATGCCCGATGATGCAGATATCCGCTTCACCGTGGCGGGTTCTTCCCGCCGAGCATCAGAGGGTTTTCAGTGCGGTTGCCGCGCTTCGGCAGAAGTTTGCACCGCGCTTCGTGGCGCTCGCAAAGGAATCCGCTAGAACGGGCGAGCCAATGATGCGCAACCTCGAGTATTGCTTCCCGGGCAAGGGTTATGCCGACATCAAAGATGAATTCATGATGGGAGACAATCTGCTCGTCGCGCCTGTGCTTGAGAAGGGGGTCGCTTCGCGCAAGGTCGTTCTGCCGTCCGGAAAATGGAAGGCGGATGATGGGCAGATGTATGTCGGGCCAACGACGGTGGATGTGATCGCGCCGATTTCACGTCTTCCGTATTTTGAGCGGATGTAGGAAATCCGCTTTTTCCGAAGATCCAAACCCTAAACTACGGGGACAGACCCTGCAAATTACGGGGACAGACCCTGCGAATTCGCTTTTCCCGAAGATCCAAACCCTAAACTACGGGGACAGACCCTGCGAATTACGGGGACAGACCCTGCAAACTACGGGGACAGACCCTGCAAACTACGGGGACAGACCCTGCAAATTACGGGGACAGACCCTGAAACTATGGGTTGGGTGAGTTAATTGAAGCCAAGGAGGCGCTTGGCGGCGGCGAAGGCCGGCGTGAGGTCGGCTTTCTCGGCGCCGCGTGCGGCGCAGTCTTCCGCGAAGCGGCGGAACTTGTGGGGACCGGGCTTCAGGTTATCCATCACATGGACTTCGGCGGTGCCGAACGAGCAGGCCTCCGAAAGCATGCCCGTGGATTCCGCCGTCACATACAGATGCGAGGCAAGCGAAACGAACGCCGGAATGGGATTGAAGTGATCCTTCGAATACAGCAATTTGTAGTCGAACGGGAAGGAATCGACCACCGCTTCGACCTCGGGCGGCGTGCGGCGTGAGGTGGTAACCCAGAATTCCGGCTGGGCCACGCTATCGCCGCTCTCAGTCCTGTGGTCGGCGAAGATCGAATCAAGCTGTTTCCGCATCCACTCGGGCGTCATCGTGGAGCATTTGTTGGGTCCGCCGACGATGACGGCGACGGCTGGACGTCCGGTGTCGGGATGGCGTTCGCGGAACGCTTTCACGCCCGCGGCATAGAAGTCGGCATCGGCGGCGACGAGGTTGACGGGGATGGGGATGACGTTCGGCGCGGGCTTGGGGCTGTCAAAGGCCGGTGCAAGGATGCAGTCAAAGGTCGAAATGCGGTAGCCGCGCGGATACAGCACCACGCCGCAGGGAATGCTGAGCCGCTGGGCGAGCGTCTTGGCGGCATAGAACGTGCCCGAGCCGGTGCCGATGATGAGTTGGTAGCTGTCCGTGGGCGGTTGGCAGTTGAAGAGACGGGGCGTATGGATGCCGAGGTTGTCGAGAAGGTAGGAGAGCGTCTTGGCGAATTTGGATTTGAACGCGACGGGCACGAGGTCGAATTCGCAGCCAAGCGCGCGTGCAAACGCCTTGGACTGGTTTTCGTGTCCGGCCTTGCCGTCTGTGAGGATCAGTGCCTTGCTCATGACGGTTTGACGGGTTCCGGCGTCGCGGCCTCGTTTGTGCGGCGGTTCAGGAGCATCTCCTTGACGGCGCGGCGCACCTGGCGCTTCGCGGCGGCCATGCTCGCCTTTACCGTACAGCCCGCTGCACGGATGTGTCCGCCGCCGCCGAACAGACGGGCGAGGTAGGTGGCGTCCCACGGGGCGCGCGTGCGGATCGAAACGCGCGTCTCGTGCGTGCGGTCCGGTATCTGGTAGAAGAAGAGGGCGATCTGGTTGCCGGCGGCAGAGCGGGGGATTTCGATGACGTCCTCGGCTTCGGCTTTCGAGCCGCGCACCTCGCGGAAGTCGTCGCGCGAGAGCGACACCTCCGCCACCTTCCGGTTCTTCCAGATGTGGAGGGAGCGCCAGGCGCGGCGTTTCAGCTCCATCGCCTTCAGGGGGAAAGAGTTATAGATGATGTCGTTGATCGCCGCCGTGCGCACGCCATGCTTGAGCAGGTCGGTGGCGGCGCGCAGGGTGCTGGGGCGCGTGGAATCGTAGGCGAACCGCCCCGTGTCGGTGACGATCGCCACCCAAAGGGCCTCGGCGGTGGCACGGTCGATGGGCCACTCCATCCATTTGGCGAACTGCCAGACGAGCTCGCCGGCGGAGCTGGCCGCCGGGTCGAGGATTGAGACGCCCTTGGGGTTGCTTGTCGCGTGGTGGTCAATCGTGAGGGTGGGAAGCTTCTCGGCGAAGGGGCGCACCTCAGGGGGGAGCCGGTCGGGCGTGGAGGCGTCCACATAGACGAACAGATCGAATTTCCGGCGTTTGAGCTTTCGGAGCGGGAGAAGGTCTTCCACGCCTTCGAGGAATCCCGGCTTGCCGAGCGCCTTGATGTCAGCGGTGGCGACGGCCTGCCAGCCGGCGGCGGTGAGCATGCGCGCCAGGGCGATCATCGAGCCGAGCGAGTCGCCGTCGGGGCTGAGGTGCCCCGAGACCAGAACCGAGCGGGCGCCCGTCAGGAGCGCCTTTGCCGCCGCATAGTCCGCGCGTCTGCAGGGATTGTCCATTGGGCGCGTATTAAAGCAAATTCCCCCGCTTTTCGCAAGCATTTTGTTGCCAATCCGGGGGTGGGGCTTTAGGCGCGTGGCTTGAAGCGGTGTTCGCCGACGATTGTGCCGGCGTCCGTGTTGTGGACGCGGATCACAAGTTCGCCGCCCTCGACCTTGCCTTCGATCAGGGTCTGGAACGTCTTGGCTCCGCGTCCGCCGCCGATGATCTCCGCCCACGACCGGGTGTCGGTGGCGGCGTCGTAGCGGTAGCGGTGCGTATGGCCCGCCAGAACCAGCTGGACCTTGTTGGCGGTGAGGATGGGGCCCCACATGTCCGCACACTCCTTCTGCCAGGTGGCGTAGTCCTCAAGGGTCGTGCCGGGGTTGGCGCCGGGCCACAGTTCGACCAGCGGGATGTGGACGAACGCGACGACATACGGCGCGTTGGCGATTTCCGGACGCTTGAACTGGTCCTTCAGCCAGGCCGTCTGCGCGACGCGGTAGGGGGTGAAGCGCGAGAATCCACCGTTCGCGGGGTGGTGGTCCGGCTTGTCCTCGCCGGTGTCGAGGCCGATCAACGCCACTTCGCCCATGCGGAAAGCGAAGTTCCGGTCGAGCGCGATGTCGCGCATCGAACGTTCCGTCGGAAGGCGCGGCATCATCACCTCGCCCAGACGGTTCGCCGCCGTGCCGCGGAAATCATGGTTGCCGCGGTTGAGGACGATGGGCGTATCCGCCGCATAGCCCTCGTTGTGCGGCGGCACGAGATAGTGCTTCACGAAATCCTCGCGCGCGTTGGTGAGACTGTTCGGGATGTCGCCGTTCCAGACCATCAGCGGCACGCCCAGCTCACGGTACTTCTTCGTGATGCGGGCCATCTGCTCGAACTGTGCGTGCGTGTCGCACATCATCCCGAAATGGGAGGGTGCGTTTTCGCCGGCGGTCGTGAACGAATGGATGGCGTGCCAGACGATCTCGGAGGGCTTCGTCCAGTAGCCGACGGGATGCTCCAGCTTCGCCGCGCCCGTGCGGTACCAGTACTTCGTGCCAGGCTTGAGACCGGTCATGCGGACGCACAGCACGCGGTCGTCGATGTCGGCGAGCGGCAATCCTTCCGCCATGAACCGCGTGGCGTTCTTCATCTCCGGATTGTCGGCGACTTCGGCGAAGCCGTTGGCGAGCGCCGTCACGGCAAACGCCACGCCCATCGAGTCGGGGGCCGGCGTCTGCAGCACCGGTTCGCCGTCCAGAAGCCCCTCCGGACGCGGGATTTTCAGGGCGTTGTACTTGTCATACGCCGCCTGTTCGGACTTCATCATCGCCGAGCCGCATTTTACGGCGCCGATCGCCGACAGCGTCGCGACGCCCTTGAGAAATGTCCTCCGATTGGTCTCCTTCATGTTTGTTCTCCTTGTTTTGAAATGATGGCTGTCAATCCACGTGGTCGCGCTTGAAGAAGAAGGCGCGTGCCGTGAAGATGGCGAGCGCGCCGAGCGCGTAGGTGCCGCCGAAGATGGCCATGCCCGTCTGGAGCGAATAGTTGTGCCCCACCCATCCCAGCACCGCCGTCGCGGGACATCCGATGAAGAACGCGCCGCTCAGGTAGAATCCCATCGCCGCCGACCGGTAGCGCGGCGCCACCACGTCGAACAGTCCCGCGTAGAGGTTACAGTCGAAGAACCCGCCGCCGAGACCGAAGAAGAACATCATCACGCAGCTCAGCCACAGCGACGGCACGAGCACCATCCCCGCCATCGTCGGCGCGGAAAGCGCAAGCCCCACCGCCATGATCGTGAGGCGGATGCCGCGCCGCTTCGTCGAGAGCTTGTCCGACGTTCTCGCGCCGAGCGCGATGCCGAGGAAGCTGCCGAGATAGAACCAGAATACGGCATGGAACGCCGCCGAGCCCGGCGTGAGCCCCCACTCCTTCTGCCCCTGCAGGAATGCGGGCATCCAGGTGCGGAAGCAGTTCGAGCCGAACACCAGCATGCCGAACGCGAAGGTGAGCAGCCAGGCGGAGGGTTTGGCGCAGAACGCCGCAAGGGCGTCCTTGAACTTCGGCTTCACCTCTTCGCCCTGCACCTTCAGGGCGGGCGTGTTGCGCAGAAACAGCGTCAGGACGACCATCCACACCATCGCCACGCCGCCGAACGCCCAGAACGAGATCCGCCAGCCCGATGACGACGAGCCGCCGAGCCAGCCGGCCGCCACCGAGGAGATCAGCACGCCCACGTAGAGGGCCGACTGGTAGATGGAGAGCGCCGTTGAGCGCGTCTCGGTGTGATACTGCGCCACAAGCGAACTTGCCGCGCCGGGGATCATGCACTGCCCGATGCCGTTCATGAAGCCGTACAGGATGAAGAGCATCAGCATGGAATCGGAGAAGCCCGTGAAGAACACGCTTGTGGAGAAAAAGAGCGTGCCCACGACGATCACCCATTTACGGCGGAAGAAGTCGGCCGCGATGCCGGCGAACGGTACCATGAGTCCGTAGGCGAAAAGGAAGATCGTGCGCGAGAGCCCCAGCTGCGCGTCCGTCGCGCCGTGCGAGGCGAGGTCCACCTTGATCTGCGGGAGCGAGGCGTTGAACACCTGCCGCGAGGCATGCATGAGGAAATAGGTGACGGCCAGCATCCCCAGCATCACCCATTTGTACCGTGCGTCGTTTTTCTCTTCCATAGCTTCCCTGTTAGTTGATGGTTGGTCGTTGATGGCCGCTCCGCTTATCGTCCGGCGAAGAACTTGATGAGCCGCTGCACATGTGCGGCACAGGCGTCGATGATCGGATCGGCGAGCTTGTCCGGCGGCACGAACGCGCCGTTGAGGTCGCCGAACACCTTGAGCGTCGATTTGATGTAGCCGTCCAGGAACTCGGTGGCGATGTTCACCTTGGCGATGCCGCTCTCGATCGCGCGGCGGACGTCGGCGAGCGGCGTGCCGCTGCCGCCGTGCAGGACGAGCGGAACGTTGGGAAGGGCGTCCGCGATCGCCGCGCAGCGCGGAATGTCGAGCTTCGGCTCCGCCTTGTAGTAGCCGTGCGAGGTGCCGATCGAGACGGCGAGCGCATCGACGCCTGTCGCCTTGGCGAAGTTCACCGCCTCGTCCACATCGGTGAGCGCCGTCTCGTCGCCCTGCGCCACATGTCCGATCTCGCCTTCGCAGGTGGCGCCGAGCGCGTGCGCGTAGTCGGCCACGTGCTTCGTCCACTTCACGTTTTCGTCGTAGGGCGCGCGCGAACCGTCGTACATGACGGACGTGTAGCCCCACGCAAGGGCGTCCGTGGCCTGCTTCACGGTCGAGCCGTGGTCGAGATGGAGCGCCACGGGCACCTTGCCGCGGAAGGCGAGACGCTGGAGCATCCCGCAGAGGTCGTAGGCCTTCCCCGTATCGAAGAGACGCATGTAGAGCTGGATGATCACCGGTTCGTTCTCCGCCTCGGCCGCCTTCAGAACCGCCGCCGCCGTTTCGTAGTTCGTGATGTTGAAGGCCCCCACGGCCTTGTGCGCTTTGCGCGCACCGCAAAGCATCTCCTTCATGTTGACAAGTGACATCTTAGATCTCCTTAAATGTTCGGTTTTTGCTTCTCATCCTAAAATCCTTTTACTCGCCGGCGGCCTTGCGGGCGAAGCCTGCCTTGACGGCGTTGACGACCTGCTTGGGGCGACGGTAGGCGTCGTAGAGCCCCGCGAGGTTCTGCGCGAACGGCTTGGTGCGGATTGTCGAACCGCCGCGGTGGTAGCTGCGCGCGTCGGTGAACTGCCAGATGGCGAGACCGCAGATCTCGGGGTTCGCGAACACGGCGTCAATCACGGCGCTGTCGTACTCCGCTTCGAACTCCTCCGTCCACTGCGCACCGGCGGGATCGTGCTGCCCGTACACGCCGCAGGTTCCCATCTCCGAAACCATGATGGGCTTATCGGGATAGAGAGACCGGAAATGGTTTACCGTGTTCGTGACGCCCGCAAGGACAAGTCGCTTGAGGTTGGCGGCATCGCCGGCATCGGACCCGATCCACCCCGGATAGATGTTGAACGCCACGAGATCGGTGTTGGCGTTGGAGATGTCCTTCTTCCAGTGACAGCAGGCGAACGTGACCAACCGTCCGGAATCTTCGGCTTTGATCGTTTCGATCAGTCGGTCGGAAAGCGCCTTGCCGTCCTTGGAACCGGAGAGGAACTCGTTCATGTAGGCGAAGATGATGACGGAAGGATGGTTGAAGCTCGCGCGCACCATCTCTCTCGTTTCCTTAAGCTGGGCGGCGATGAAGCCCGGGTCGGACAGCTCATGCTTGGCGATGTCGGCATGCGAGCCGTTGCCCCATCCGAGCGACTCCTCCCACACGAGTACGCCCATCTCGTCGCAGTAGTCGAGGAAACGCTGACTCTGCTGGTAGTGACAACCGCGGAAGAAGTTGCCGCCCAGCGATTTGAGGTTCTGGATGTCGATGATCATCAGCGATTCGGGCGTGGCCGCGCCGAAGGTCGGGTGCGACTCGTGTCGGTTCGCGCCCTTCAGGTAGAGGGGCTTGCCGTTCAGCCACAGGCGGCGGTTGCGCGCCTCGATGGTGCGGATGCCGAATTTAGTGGTGAGCGCGGAGTGGTTAGTGGCTTGTTTGAGGGCGACCGAATGTAGATTCGGCGATTCGGGGGACCACAGCTTAAAGTTCGGCACCTTGACGGCGGCGCGGCCGTTCTTGAACGTGGCCGCGACCTCGTTCTGGCCGTCAAACACGAGTGTCGTTTCAAAGTCCCGCTCCTTGAAATTCACCGCCTCGATCTCCACCGTGCCGGTCGCGATGTCGCGTGTGCGGACGAAAAGTTTGCGGTTGTCGAACGTGAGCGACACACCGTGGTAGAATCCGCCGAAACAGTAGAAGTCGTAGTACGGACGCGCCAGCTTCTGCGTCTCCCAGTCGAAACGGTTGTCGAGCGCGGCGAAAAGCGTATGTTCGCCCGCCGCCAGAGGCCCCGTCTCGATCTCAAGCCGCGCGTAGGGGTACGGATGGGCGCCGAGATCCTTGCCGTCGATGCGGAAATGCCCCGTGAGCCCCATGCCATCGACGACGAGCCAGGCGTTGTCCACGGCGCGGTCGAGCGTGAACGTGCGGCGGTAAAGCCCCGTGCCGCGCTTGCAGAGCCACTTCGGCATCATGTCGTAGCAGCCGGGCACGGCGATTCGGTCCGTCGCCGTGAACGCCGGATCCGCGACATCCGCTGCGGCCCGGTTCTCCTCGAAGCGGAACTCCCATGTGCCGTTCAGATCGATGTTGCCGAAGCAGGTGGCGGCGCAGAGCGCCAGCACCGCGGACGAGATGATTCTCTTGAGGGGCATTTCCTTATTTCCTTTCCTTGTCGTACCGAACTTCGCCGCCGACAATCGTCATCTGCGGTACAAACTCATTATCCACCAGCACCAGGTCGGCGATCTGGCCGGGCGCGATCTCGCCCCGGTCGGCGATGCCGAGCGAGCGGCATTGGTTGTAGCCCGCCGCCTTGATCGCCTCTTCGAGCGGCCAACCCGTCACGCGCACGAAACGGCGGAAGCAGTCGCAGAAGAGCGCCACCGAACCGGCCACGTTGGAGACGATGGCCTTCGGGTCGTAGGGCACGTCCGCCAGCGTCGCCTTGCCGTTCGAGACGTTCACGCGCAATCCGCCCAGGGTGTAGAGGCCGTCGGGACATCCCGCCGCGCACATGGCGTCCGTGATGACCATGAGACGGTCGGGTCCTTTGGCCTTGGCGATGAGCTTTATCATCGGATCGGAGAGGTGGACGCCGTCCGTGATGATCTCCACGAAGACGTCCTCCGCGATGAGGCCCCCCGTCACCATCGTGGGACGCAGGTGATGGATCGGCATCATCGCGTTGCAGAAGTGCGTGAGGTGCGTCATGCCGGCGGCGCGCGCGCGTTCGAACGTGGCGTAGTCGGCGGCGGAATGGCCACCGGAGGCGACGATGCCGGCGGCGGTGAGCTCGCGGATGCAATCCTCCGCGCCCTCCAGCTCCGGCGCGAGCGATACCTTCTTCACGGGCGAGATCGCATGGAGCCGTTTCACCATTTCGGCATCGGGCCGTTTCAGATAGGCGGGATTCTGAGCACCTGCCATTTCGGCGTTGAAGAAGGGGCCTTCGAGATGCACGCCCAGGCAGGTTGCCCCGTTCCCCGTTCCCCGTTCCCCGTTCCCCGTTCCCCGTTCCCCGTCCCCCGTCCCCCGCTTGTAGCGCTCGGCACAGCGGCACAGTTCGGCCAGTTCCGTTTCGGGACGTGTGAGTCCCGTGGCGAGGAACCCTGTCACGCCATCCTGGAGCTTGTCGCGGCCGATTGTCGCAAACGCCTCATCGGTTGCATCGCAGAAGTCGCATCCGCTGCGGCCGTGCGAATGGATGTCGACAAAGCCGGGCAGCAGCGTCAGGCCGTCCGCCTCAATCGCGCAGTCCGCCGACGTCGGCCGCACATCAGGACCCACGTCGGCAATCCGCTCCGCCTCAATCCGCACGTTCACCACGCCGAGATCATGTCCCGGCGTGATGACGTTTGCACCTTCTATGACCAATCCCATGTTGACCTTACGCCAGAACCCAAGGCCGCTCGCCAGGAACAGGAATACCAGAGAGAGAATTGCCATGTTTTCCATTTCGTTTCCTCCT
>CACZCD010000098.1 GCA_902779565.1 uncultured bacterium
GGCCTCGCCGACCGGTGATCCCGTCATCCCGAAGCACTCCCAGTCGTTGCGGAAGTCAAGATCGCTCTTCAGGCCGATGAAGCCGAGCAGATAATCCTTGTCCGCCTGGGAGAGACGCTCCTCGCCCGGCTTGTTCGGACCATGCTTGAACAGACGCAAGTGGCTTTTGTCGAGTACCCTTCTGCTTTTCAGCTTCGCTTCGTACTCCGCGCCGAGACCGCGCGAGCGGCCCGCGCCGGCCGTGGCGAGCTTCCCCTCCTTGTAGAGCGCCAGAATCTCGTCGAAGGTGTAGTAGGTGGCATTCGCGTTGTGGTTGAGGCCGCCCGTGCGGAACACCAGCCCCTGCTTGATGCGCCGCCCGTTGAGGCCGATGCGCCCGCCGATGTCACGCGCGTTGCGCACGCCGTCGAACGAGACGATGCGCGGCGCGCGGTCCTCCGTCGCGAAGCGACCCGTCGCCGTCTCGCCGCCGCCCGTCACGGACCATTCCCACTCGCGCGCGATCTCAAGCCGCCCCTTCACCGCAGCCGTGCAGCCGGTCACAATCGCGGAATGGAACACCTTCCCGTCCGGCAGCCGCTTCACCGTGAGCGTATAGACGGCATTCGTGTCGCCCGTCCACGCGAATTCGACAGGCTTCGCCCCGCGCGACTGCTTGAACTGATTCTTCTCCTTCTTGGAGATCTTGTAGGCGTTCTCCTTGCGGGCTTCGCGCGGCAGATCGAGGAAGTTCTTCACGTTCTGCCAGAGTTGCGGAACCGTCTCGCCCTCCTTCGGCGCAATGAGCGTAATCGCGGCCTCCGCCGTCCAGACGAAGATGACAGCCAATGCCATGACAAGTCGTTTCATTTCGTTTTGTCCTTTCATTATCGGTCTCTTTGGTGCGAATTATATCATAAAACCGAATCCCGCCGCGTCCCGCGAGAGAACTTGCGGTGCGCGCTTCGGGGAACCCACCCTTCAAGGCAGCCGGTCGCGGCACGGTTGCCTGTTTTGAGAACCCACCTATTGATGGGGCTTGCCGTCTCAGTATTCGACCGTGCCAAAGTTCTCGCTGTCGCAAAAGCCCTTCAACGTTTCCGGTCCCCAAATGTATAAAGCAGAGCCGCGAATGCCATCCACCACACGGTTGCGGGCAAAGCACGAGGGCATCGCCTTGACGGGACGTCCGCCAATCGCCGCAAACGGCACGATGACGGAACAGGTCCAGGAATCCGGTTTCTTTTCGACGGAGACAACTACGCCCTCGCCCCAATTCTTGTCCACATTGCTGCCGCGCGTACCAAGAACGTGGTTCTTGGTGTCGAACAGCGAACCCGCCGAATTGATGCAAAGGTGATAAAAGTCGCTCCGCTCGCCTGTCGGGCAGAAAAACCATTCAATCGAGTCGTCCGCCCATACCTCGTCATTGTCGCGCGGCCGCGCCGTTGCGGCAACCTTGTCCATGTTCGGTTCCGCGCAGACGAACGTCGCATGCAATGCCACGTCATCGGTCCATGTCCGGACCTTCGTCTCAAGCGGACGGTCGATGTCTGGCTTCTTCCCGCGCCGCACGAAGACGCGCAGAGGAATTTCCGTCGAGGCCGAAACGCGGAAATCCTCCACCGCGGCGACGCGGTCCGCGTAAGCCTTCGCCGCCGCCTTGATTCCACCGATGAACTCGTCCGCCATGAGGCGTATGCGCCGCGCCTCCAAAGATTCGGGCGCAACCTTCGCAAGCGCCGCCGACACCATCGACTCCAGACGGGCGACTTCAGACGGCGGATAAATCTCGGCGAAAATCGTCTTCCACGACGGAACGACCGCAACGGGACCAAGCGGCGTATCTTTTGACTCCCCCGTCAGCTTCGTCATCCACTTCGTCTCGAGAACTGTGTAGAATTCTTTCATCTCGGCTGCCGCCGCACCAAACATGAGACGGTAGTGTTCATCAAGCACCGCGTCAATGTCGGTCTTGTTGTCCCAGCAGATGCGGGAATAGACATAGTAGTTGAGATAGTTAAAGGAAAAACGGTCCGTCTCCGATTCCGAGAAACCACCGATGATGAAATCCGCGGCGTCCCTGTAGTACTGTCCCCAGGCATGCATGGAAAGCTGCGGGATGCCATCGAAGTCCGGCCCGACGCTCGGATGCTTGCCGGGATAGGTCCAGAGCCACACCTTGTGGCCAAGCTTGGCCGCCCAATCCGTAATCTGCTTCCGCTCCTTCGCAATCTGTTCGGGACGGCCCGTTGACCACTGTCCGTGCACGGCCACCTGAACAAGAATGTTGGAAGGCAGGTCGTAGGCGGGAACCTTGCGGCTTCGCCCGTAGCACATTTGCGTCACGGTGCCTTTCACGCCCTCGGCCGTGAGACGTTCCGCGATGGACTTGGTCGCAAGCCAAACCGGGTCCAACCCGGCGCGATAGAGTTTCTGGCAATTCTCGCACGCACACGGAGGCTGACCGTCCTGCGGCATGATGTCGGCAATCTTGTCCACAAGATCGATGTTGTTCCCCCATCTTTCCAGCGGGATGCCGCGGTCGGACGGCTTCTTGCCCGTAAAGGCTGCCTTAACATCCTGGTAGATCTCTTCGACAATCGGCGACGTCCAGCAGAGATGTCCGGGATGGGTCGCGGACTTATCCGTCGTGCGTGAGCCATTCGTGTTGAGCGAGAAGTATTCGGGATGCGTCTCGGCAAAGCGATCGAGATAGTAGAACAGGCGCGTACCATGGCAGAGCGGAATCTTCTTCGTTCCCATTCTGAGCCGCAGCCAGTCGAGCCGCTTCATCTGCTCGCCCTCGGCGTCGTTCGTCGTCTTGCCGAACCAGTAGGCCCGCCTGCCGGTGTACCATTCGCGCACGGAGAAGTCCGGCGACACCCGACGATCCGTTTCGGGAACCACGATCTTGCTTCTCTTCGGCACCACCGTGCCGAGCTCGCCGGGAAAGTAGAAGCGCACGCCCACGTAGTCCTCAAGGAACGCATAGACGCCATGCAGCGTCGCACGTTCACAGCCCAGCGGCATCTTGAGCGGAGTTACGGTCCCATCCCGCCCCGTGATGAAGATCCGATCTTGGGACGTCTTGATGGCAAACGTGTCCCGTGGTGCCGCCGAGACATCGATTCCCGCCGCACGCGACCATTCATTCTCCCCCAGAATGATGGAGACCTTTCCTTCCGACGGCGACCGCACGACGGGAACGGCCGCGCCGAAAGCCTGCGCGAGGAAATTCGTCAGTTCGTCGGCGGCAAAGGTCACCGGCCTCGGCGCCTTCTTTGCCACGACGACCTCCATTTTGCCGGGTTCCAGCACGGGCGACGCCCAACTGGACGCGACCGCGACAGCCGCAATCAAGAAACTAACTTGTCTTTTCATGTTCACCTCTTTTGCTTTTATCTGAAGGAAGAATGGGTGTAGCGTTTGGCAGATAGTAGAAATACCCGTCCTCAGCGGCGATCACGAGGTCGGGAACGCCATCGGCGTTGAAGTCAACGGTGGTTGGGCAACACGTATGCCCCTGAAGCTGTTCCTCCCCGACCTTCTTGCCGTACCGAAAGACAGCAACGTCCCCTCGACTTGAGATCTGCCGCACAAGACGCGCGTTGAACGCCGCCTGCAGAATGTCAACGCGACCGTCTCCATCCCAGTCAACGAGACGGAACCGCGCGCGGCCGCTTCCCCCACGTTCCCCGCCGCTGAAGCGAAGAGGATTGCCTTTCTCGTCAACAAACGCGCGGCGCGGCGGCTTGAGGCGAAGGCTGCCGTCTCCGGCACGGAAGCGCTCGTAAAGCGACACATACCCTTCACAGTCCATGACGACGAGATCCTGCAGACCATCACGGTTCCAGTCGAACATCTCGACCGTCGTGCGCCACGGCGCACGGAGATTCTTGCCGGGAGACCCTCGCCACTCCCACGCCGGAACCGGCTGCGGGCCTTCCCATTCCACCGCTATGCCAACGGCCGGCTCCACTGCGGTTCCGCCACGGCGGAGGCCACGATAGAGACGAACGTCTCCGTTAATGTCGTTCGCCAACACGTCAAGGATCCCGTCTCCATCCCAATCCCCGACAGAAACGCTGGAATATCCCCACTTGCGCTCGGCGGGCCCCTGTGGCGAACCGCTCCAGCCCGCAACGGTTCTGATCCGCTCCCCCCGAACGGTCAGATATTTTGGCTCCGCCCATTTCGGTCGCTCCACTCCCGGCCCGGAGAGATTCTCGATGAAGGCTATGTAGCCCGCCGAGTTTCCGCAGATGAAATCCCAGTCCCCATCACCGTCCCAGTCGCATCCAAAGGGTGTCGCAAGACAGCCGAACTTGAGCTCTTGCGCCTTTTGGCGCAGATAGCACCCGCGGCGAAAGGCAGGCACGCCGTTCACGAACGTCCCCGTACCGGCATACACGGCCACACGTCCATCCTCGTCCGCCGCCACAAGATCCTCTTTGCCGTCTCCATCGAAATCGGCCAGCACGGGATCGAACATGCAGAGATCAACCGCAAGGTGGGATCCGTCCGGCGAACAGACGCGGCGCCCCTTTGCAAAGCGTGGACAACGTCCCTTGCCGGCAACGTTCTCAAAATACCAGAACGCATCGACAAACTCGCCCGTCAGAAAATCCATATCGCCATCGCCGTCGAAGTCGCGGTACATCGCGGCATGTCCACCCCAGGGGCCACGAAGCACCGACCCCGGATCTCCTTCGCACACGACCGAAACCGGAGTTTCCCATTTCGGCTCTCGCAGCGTGCCCGCATTGCGCACGAAATAAATGTACGTCTCAATCTGTCCGTTCGTCCAAACACCTTCTGCGTCGTAAGCCAGCGGACATGCAGGGCCAACCTTTCCGTAGGTTGTCCAGTCGGAGAGCGAATAGACGAGATCCTCCACGCCATCCGTATCGAGATCCACGAAGTTCGCGCGAATCATGTTGGGCTTGCGCGGATGAGGACACTTCACACCTTTCGCGTCGGGATGCCGCTTCCCATCTGGCGCATGGCTCGCGGCAACGGGCACGTCCAAGCCCGTGTTCTGTTCCGTGGGGTTCAGATAGGCGCGACAAACGCTTTGGCGTACAGAACCTTGGATCGGAACGGACGCCGCCCTCATGACGACATCCATCTTGCCGTCCTTATCGTAGTCGTAAACCGCAATGTGCGGCCAGATGCCAAGAGAGAGGTCAACCTCAAGTCCCGGATTGTTGAACATCATCCGCTCGAAATGCCCCGGGGCCTGGCCGCAGAAGGCACAAAGCGCCCAGCCCGCCGCAAACGCACCCGCTATCGTCCCTTTTGGCATCTGCACCCTTCAACGTATCTTGTACGCAGCGATGTCATCGTACCAGACCGTCCCCGAAGCCGCACCGCCTAGCTGAAGGCCGAAGCCATCGGCCCCATGCGGAATCGAGACAACAGCATATCCCGCCCGCCAGCCATCGGTACCCGGTTCCGTAAAGACAACCTTCGTGCTGCCGAGCGGGAAGCGCCATTTACCCTTGTCGGCGAAATAGATCGTCGCAGAGGGCGATTCGCCTTTGGCGTAAACCCGCACAACGACGGAGCAACCGGGCGGAAGATCCTGAACGAACGTGATCATGCAGCCCCTTTTCACACTGTCGAGACGCAGGGAGGCCGAATCGCCACGTCCCGCGCCCAAATCCGTGCCCATGACACCCTTATCGCCTTTGCCCTGCCAGCTGGTGAAACCTCTCGCCCACTTGCCCTTTCGGAAGCCTGTCTCGCGACCGTCCGACAGCGCGCAGTCGCCATTCTCGATCAGGTTTTTCGCCGTACCGGCGGCATCCAGCGCGGCGCATTTGCGAACGGCGAAGGCCACGGGATCCCGGTGGGCGGCGAAGATGTCATGAAGGCCCGGCATCGCGTCGTTCCATGTCGGCGCACGCCGCCACGGCTTGTCAATACCGCCCTTCCAGTCGATCCACGGATGCCGCTCGCCGTAGAACCAAATGTAGCCGCCACAGGCCTCGTCCGCCTGAAGGTAGTTGTCGCAGAACCGGTCCACCTGCGTGCCGCCTTTCGTGGGAGGCAGATAGTGGTAATTCGAGGGATCCTTCTGCACATAGTTATCCATGTAGAAACCCGCCGAGGCACGGACGCGAACACGGTACTTGTCGCGGAACCGCGGCTCCAGAAGTTCGGCGAAGCGCGTAAGGATGCGCACCGTCGAACGCAAGTAGTCACCCGTCTCGGCCCTGTAGTAGTATGCCTTCTCGTTTCCGTCGTAGAAGGCCGCCGTATCCGGCATCACCTCAAGCATACCTTCAATGAACGCCGGCCACAGGTCTCCAAGCTCGCGCTCCTTCGCCCAAAGGTCATCCGCGGTGAGATAGGCGGCGTTCATCGAAAGGAACCAGAAGGCGAGCAGCGCGATATCGGGCTTCTCCTTGAACACCGGCGTGAAGACCTCTCGACCACGCCGCCGGGCCAAGGCGCGCAGTTCGTCGTACGGCAGTTCGCCGTCCTTGCGGTAGAACTGGCGGCTCTTGCCGTAGTCCTCATTGTCGATGCAGATGCCCTCCATTCCGGCCTCCCGGACGATGCGCGCGAGGACGCCCATATTCGAACCGAAATTCGCCCAAGCCCCGTCATCGCGCCAATCAAGACGGTTCTTCTCCTTGTGCCCCTGGAACCACGCACCCGCCAGCGAGTGCGCAAGCGACTTGCGCGCGACCAGCTGCCGCAGCACCGGGACCTGCGGCGCAAACGCCTCGTACGTCCAACCCTTGTCTGTCGTGACGTGCCGGTGCATGAACTGCCCCCCGGCCGGATTCGGTGCGTTCAGGGTGAACACCACCCCGTCAACCGGCACCTCATCCCACGCCGCGGCATTCTCGAGGAAACTTTCGGGAGAACTCCTGAGAACGTCCCATCCGTAAGCGATCACCTTGTTCCGAGCCTCCGCCGTTACCGCAAGGATCAACGCCCCCGCGATGCCTGTCATTGTCAGTGCTGTCTTCTTCGGCATCACATTCCCCTTGTTAGTGTATGACAACCGCAAACCCGATGTTAAGGGAGAAGTTCCGCAGTTCCGCATATTCGCCCTCACCTCCCGACGGTTCGTATGCGAAGCGCATGTCGGTGGTGCCATCCTGATTAAACTTGAACACGCCGGAATTCTGCTCCGTGACCGAAGCGAGTGGATTTCCTCCCCTTTCGGCGAAAAGCGTGCCGCCGCCGTTTACGGACATTCCCATCTCATGGACGATGGATCGACCGTCAGGCGAGCGCCACGTCAGCTCCACCGAGCCTTCCGGTATGCGCAATGCACCATTCGTCTCCACCACCGCCGGATCGACAGCCGTCACGGCGATCTTGCTGCCGCCCAGCGTCTTTGCGTAGTGATCGCGCCAGTCGGCATCGAGTGCACCGAGGTCACGTGCGCCGTTGAACACGCGCTGCACACCGTATGCGTCCTTGGCCGTGCGGACGGACGGGGCGTCCTCCGCGAGCGGAATTGCGTCTATCGCCACATTGCTTCCGACAATGGGTCTGCAATCGTCATCGACCGCAAGCGCGGCGGCGTTTGTCAGTATGCAGTCCTCGCAGTTCGCCGCCAGCACGCCGGAATTGGACCGCGCCGCGGTGCGGCGCATCTTCACTCGGGTGTGGATGCCCGAAAGGATGAGGCAGTCGATAACGAGCGTCTTGTCTGGATCCGTTGGCTGGAGGAGCGTACCGCTACCGCCTTCGGAGGTCGTCATGTGCGCACCGATCGTGCAATTCGTCAACATGTTGAAGTAGTCGAAGGGACGCGTTCCCTGGTTCCAGTCGGCGACGCACGAATCGAAGGAGCTCACGCGCGACACCGAAGCGCGCTCGACGGCCCTGTTGTGGAAGAATCGGCAGCGCTTGAAATTTACCGAGTAGCCGCATCCGCCGTAGATAGCCACGCAGTTGGAAATCACGCAGTCCTCGACAAATGTGTTGACCGAGCTTGTGCCAAGCACACCTGCCCCGCAAGTCGAATCTTCGAAGTGTACCCTTCCGTTTGTGCGTCCACCGCGGAGCGTAAAACCCTTCAGTCGCGTATTCGCCCCCATGGACACGCATCTCACGGCATTCGACCCGAGACCGAGCTGCACGTCGTACTCGGCGCTCGCGGATGCGCCGACAATATGCGTGCTGTCCGCGCCCTCGTCCGAGACAAGTGATACTCCGTTCGTCACGAACACACGCGAGCCGATTACGGTCTCGCCGCCATGGTAGCCCATGTCGTTCGGATTGTACATGATGCCATCCGCATATTCGCCAGGTGCCGCATGGACGACGTCGCCCGGAACCACGGCCACCATTGCACCCGCAAGCGTCTTCTTCGGGGTCTCAGGCGTAAAGCCGTCGTTGGAGTCGCTACCGAGTGCCCCGGCGTTGACGTACCAGTTAGTGGAGAACACGGCCTCGATTCCGTAGAGGCGTCCGGCCTCTGGATGTTCTGGCGCGATGAAAGTATATGTCTGGACAAGGGAAAACTCGCCATCGGGAGAAGTGAATCCCAGCAGGTTACGGAGGCACCCTTCCGCCTTCGCGACGGTGACGGACTGCCCGTCAAATAAGACGGTGGAGAGCGACGTTCCGCCGTTCATGGTGACGTGGCCGGCCGCAGCGGCGTTGAGCGCGACGGCGGTGGCGGAAGGCCGCTGGTATGCGCCGGAAGTGGAACGTCCATCAATGAAGAAAAGAGGATTGCCCTCGATGTCGATGCTGGCGTACTGCCAGTAATTCGTCGGATTGCTGTCGCCTGCGCCAAACGCCGGCGAGTCGGAGCAGAGGCGGTAGTCATCCGCTGCCATATCGACGAATTTTGCCGACGAAGACACTGCCAACGCGCTCCGCAAAGTCGCGGAGGAATGCTTGCTGCCGGAATATGTTGTGAAATACGCTCGTGCCCCACTGCCCAGCGTATAGGCATCTCTGTGAGAACTTGTGCTCGTCCTGAAGATGTCGTGCACGCCACACCCGTTTCTCAAATCGCCGCCGCCTGTGCCTGTCTCTGTGTTGTCTAGAAACACGCACCGCACCGACAGGCCGCTCCGCTGCGCGGCAAACCTCGAAACGTTGTTTGAGACGATGCAGTCGGCGATCATGCGGTCGGTAACACTGAGCGCACAGCCCAGTACAGAACCTGCCGTAGCGGTGTCCTCGTCATTGCTCTCAAGCACCGTGTGCCCGCCCGTAAGCGTGAAGCCCTGCACGACAGACGGAACATTCATGAATATGCACGCGCATGGAATTCCGTCTGCGGAGTCTTCGGCGGACTCACCGCGTATAATCGTCCTCTCAGGCCCTTCAAGCGCCACAATACGGAAACGCTTGTAGGCACTGGGGATGGTGAGGCGACGCGAGATGGTGGTACCGACCGTGCCTCCCTCGCTATAGTCGCCGGGTTTGGCGCAGATTACGGCATAGTTCGGCCTATCGTTGTCTCTGCCGTTCGGCACGGCATTAACAGCCGCCTGCAAAGTCTTATAGGGATGATCCCAGCTGCCGATGTCCGATCCTTCATAGCCGTCGTCACCATCGTTCGCGTCAACGTAGAACACCTTGTTCGGACGGACGGGCGAAAGCGTCATGGAACCTTCCGGGGGCGGCATTACGCCAAGGCGTCCGTCAAGCGCAGGAACTCTTGCCACGTGGCCGGTCGTCGCCGCGTACCAGACGATGTTGGATATCGTCGCGCCAACGGCCTTCACGACGTACATGCAGGGATAATTCGTCGCATGGAGGTAGTTGCACTGTGAAGAGTTTGCGAGGCCAAGACCTTCCAATTCGAACGAACCATCGAAGGTCAACCTGCCGCTGGCCGGCGTCACGGTCTCCTGCAACGCGCCGCATGTGATCTTACCGTCCACTGGGACGATCGGATTTCCGGCGAAATCGACATATCTCATGTTCTCGTCGGGAAGAGCGACGCGCAGAAGATGCGCGGCATCGCCCAGACCCACCGCGCCCGAATCACTCCGCGGCCGCCAGTCGCCAATCACGGGGGCGACGAAGCACGCACCCGTGTCGTTGGTGGCACAGAGACCGGAAGCCGTCCTGTTGAAGCTTGCCGTCCCAGTCGTTATAAGACAGTTCGAGATTACGGAAAGGGAATTGTAGAACGACTGGTTGGCGTTCTCGAGGAAGATCGTGTTGAATACATTGTGCGCGCCGCTAGCGTAGCAGAAACTGTTGTTGCTGTTGCCCGCGATCGTGCAATTCACAATATCGCGCGGGTAGTTGAAGAGACGGTCGGAGCCGACGTTGTCAACCACCAGGCAGTTGTACAGAATCGATTGCGACGCAACCTTGCCATAGCTCGTCGAGTTGTTGCCGGCGAAAAGGCAGCGGATCGCCGTTCCATACAGAAGCGCGCCGCCTCGGGATGCCACGCAGTTGGACACCACGCAATCAACAAGCCAACCGTCCGCTTTGTTGTACACGGAAAACGACACGCCGCCGCCGTTACCTGATATCGTCGCCCCGTCACGGATGGTGAACCCCTCAATGCGGGCCACGGCCTTTTCCTTCACGAATATGCAGCGCACGGCCCCTTCACCAACACCTGTGGACGTGTTGGCGTGCCTTCCGACGATATGCGTCCTCTCCTTCGACCCGGTCGCCACAAGCGTAAGGTTGTTGCTGATCACGACGCATGCGACGGTCGAGGCATCGTATGCGTTTTCGTCCGCATAAACACCTTCCGCAACCTTGACCGTGTCGTTCTTGGCGGCGCGGTTGACCGCCGCCTGTATCGTCTTCTTGGCGGTCTGCGGAGTGGTACCGTCGTAGCTGTCGTTGCCGAGAGCGTCATCCACGTACCAGTCTGTGGCGAAAGCGGAATGCATCAGCGATGCGAAGATCGCAAACGTAAAAAGAAACGTTAATTTACTCCCCGATTTTAAGAGCGTTTTACCAAGTTCCATTGCGTTTCTCCACTCCTTTCGGTTTCTTAAATGCTGAAATTATACCATAGCGCACCACATATCGCAATCTCCGTAGAACCCCTTGTCGGAATCCCGCCGTCTTCTTCATTGTGTCACAGCCTCTTTCAGTTGCACGCTTGGAACATTTGAGAATTTCGCCAGCTGTTCGAGCGCGGACGCGGAGCCGAGCATGCAGTTCACCCAATCGTAGTCGCGGTCGGGGAAATGCTTCTTGTTCCAATGCGTCGGAATACGGCCATCGGGATCCTGGAGATTCACAATGGTATCACCCAACGCACGCGCTTTGGCGAGGTCGGTGGCGTTTCCGGAGGCGCGGTAAAGCGCAAGGTACGTGCGGATGAGCTTCGCGGCGGAGGCGTCGATCGGGTGGTAGCAGCGGTACTGCTCCGTAACGCCGGGCACCACCCAGTCGAGGTAGTCGTTCTGCACCCAGAGCTTCTCCGTCCCCGTGTAACGCGGTCCCTTGCCGTCCGGCCGGCATGGAAGCTCCCAGCAGACGAACTGGTCCTCGGAGAAGCGCAGCAGCTCACGCGCCTGCGCGAGCCGTGCGGCATCCTTTGGGAAACGGTCCAGCAGATACATCGCCGTGGAGCAAGCGTCGTGCTTGGTGAGGTTCACGAAACGCTCCGTCGGCTCCACGTCCTCGAACTGCCCTTCCCAGTTCCACGTCTTGAGCGGCCCGTTCTCGACGAACGCGAACGCGCGATCCGCCGCCGCACGCCACTTCGCGTCCCCGGTCAACGCAAACAGCCGCTCAAAGAACGTGATCTGGTGCATCGGGAAGCAGCGGTTGCGGCCGATCGGCTCACCGTCTCGCTCGCGCATCTTCAGCCACCAAGTGCCGTCCGCGCCCTGCAGACGCAGGAAGGTCTCGCCGATGGCAAGGGCCGCCGCGCGCCACGAATCGTCCTTTGTCGCCTCATAGAGCGCAAGATAGGCGTTGGCGGCCGTGATCGGATAAATCAGCATGCATTCGCCGGCATACCGTTTGGCGGTGAGCTTGTCGCCGGCGTAGGTGGGCGGGAAGTGTGCGAGTGGCGCCGATGCCGGTTGGCTGTGCCGCAGAAGCCACGTTCCCTGCTTGCGCGCAATGTCAAGCGCCGCCGCCGCACGTTCCGGGCGCCGCTTCGCGTAGCGCACCATCGCCGAAATCACGGCGGACCCCATCTTCGCCGGATAGGCGTTGCGGGAGTAGGTGAAGTCCATCTCGCCCGTCTCTGCCAGATGGCGCGTGCTCGGACGCGAGAAGAGATAGTCGTACACGAGCGCCGCCGCCTCGGCGTAGGGACGTTTCGCCGGCGGGTAGCTCCCTTCCTTGAACGGCGCCTGACGCCAGAACCGCAACCGCCGCCCCGCAAGTCCACACACGTTGCCGTCCGCATCCACCCCCTCGCACGTTATGGAGACGAAACCCGGCGGAATCTCGCCCCACACGGGCGCGAGCGAGGCCGTCGGCACGTTGGTTTCGAACGTCCGCGCGAGATGCTGGTCGTCCAAAACCGTAAAGCGGTAGCGCGTGGCACCTGGCACAACCTTGAAGTCGAACGACGGCGGATACAGGAACCAGTCCGCATGTCCGTTCCAGAACTGCTGCCCGCCCACGCCGCCCGGCCGCACCGGCACGAGCGCATCCGATTCAGCCGGCAGCGGACGGGACATAGCAAGAACCCCCGCCGCCAAAATGCACATCCG
>CACZCD010000099.1 GCA_902779565.1 uncultured bacterium
CGCCACACGTCGTCAAGGTGCGTATGGAAGATGTGACTCCCGTAGGTGTGGATCTCGACGCCGCTTTCCGGGTCCGTCTCGCACCGCACGTTGCCGCCCACGGCCGCGCGCGCCTCGAGCACCAGCACCTTGCGGTCCTTCTCGGCTAGGCACCTTGCGACGGTGCATCCCCAGATGCCCGCCCCCGCCACGATTACATCTATGTTCTGCATGGCGGAGAATTATACCATAAAAAAAGGCCGTCCCGGACGGGGCGGCCTTTTTCGCTATTCCGCGCGGGGCTTACGCCTCCGGCTTGTTCTCGGCGACGATCCAGACCTTGAACGGGACGGCGACGCCCTCGCCCAGATCGATCTTCGCATCGTACTGCCCCACCTCGCGGAGATGGTCGGGGAGGTCGAGCTGGCTGCGCTCGAGCTTCACGCCGCGGTCGGCCTCGATCGGCGCGAGCAGGTCGGCGGCCTTGACGCTGCCGTAGAGGGACTTGCCGTCCTCCTTCACCTGCGCGGAGACCGTCACGGAAAGACCCGTGAGCTTCGTCGCGAGCGCCTCGGCACCGGCCTTGCGGGCCGCACGCTCGGCGGCGCGCTGCGCCTCGAGCTTCGCGAGACGGCGGCGGGACGCCTCCGTCACGGGCGCGGCGAGACCTTGCGGGAAAAGCTTGTTGCGGGCATATCCCGGCGCGACCTTGACGATTTCGCCGGCCTTGCCGAGAAGCTTCACGTCTGCCATGAGCATCACTTCTGTCTGCATGGTATCCCTCCTCCCTTAGGCCATGAGGCCCATGTTGCGCGCGCGGCGGACGCCCTTCTTGATCTGGCGCTGCTGCATCGCGGTTACGCCCGTCACGCGGGCGGGAATGATCTTCCCGTATTCCGTGACGTAATTCTTCAGAACCTCCACGTCGTTGAGGTCGATCTTGTCCGTGGCCGGGATTGCCGGACGGCGACGCGCGAACTCTTCGCGGTCAGTACGCTCTCTTTTCTGGTAAGCCATTGATTTGTTCCTTTAAATTTGTTTTCTGATCAGAACTGCTGTTCATCCTCGTCGTAACCTGCATCCGCCTCGCTGGGCCGGATCGCTTCGCCCGTGAGGCGATTCTGATTCGGCGCCGGCTGCGGCATGAACTTCACGGTCGCGGCGCGGATCTTCAGCTTCTGGTGCTTCTGCCCGTCCTTCTCCCAGGTGTCGGACTGCAGACGTCCCTCCACAAGAACCGAACGGCCCTTCTTGAGGTACTGTCCGCAAAGCTCACCGAGCTTGTCCCACGCATCGACATCGACGAACGTCGGGATGTCGATCACGTTTCCGTTGCGGTCCTTCCGGCGCTCGTTCATGGCCAGAGAGAAGCGGCACACCTTGACGGCGTTCATACCGACCTCCCTGACGTCCGGATCGCGCGTCAGGTTGCCCATCACGATGACTCTGTTGAAGGAAGGCATGGTCACTCCTTATTCTGCAGAGGCGTCAGTCGCCGCCTCGGCCTCCTTGCTCGCCTTGAGCTCCGCACGCTTCGCAGCCGCTTCGCGCTGCACGGCGAGCTTCGCCTCACGACGGTCGTCCACGGCGAGGATCTGCACGCGGAAGACCTCCTCCACGAGACGATAGCGGTTGACCAGCTCCGTCACCTTGGCCGGATCGAGCTCGAAGCGGACGAGGGCGTAAACGCCGTTCTCGCGCTTGTGCATCGGCCGCGCGAACGTGCGCTTGCCGAGGATCTCCTGCGCCTCGACCTTGCCGCCGAAACGCTCGATCTCCGCGACCGCCTTCGTCAGGCTGGCCTCGAGAACGTCATCCTTCGCGTTGCCGGCGAAGATGTAAAGACCATCATACTTCTTCATGTTCAGGTTTCTCCTTACTTCTTCTCTTCAGGCTTGGCCGCCTCAGCGTCTTCCTTGCCCTTCTTGATGACTTCCGGCGCCTTGGCCGCCTCGGCCGCCGCCGGCGCACCCGGCTTCGCCGAGCCGTCGTCATCCGGGGCCTTGATCACCGCCACGGCGAGCTCGCCGCGCGTGACCGTCGTGAACTTGTCGCCGAGCTTGAGGTCGCGCACGAACAGCGTCTGGTCGAGACCGAGCTTCGTCACGTCCACATCGAACTTCTCCGCGATGTCCGTCGGGAGGCACTCCACCTCCACCGAACGCAGCACCTGCTCGAGCACGCCGCCGCCGATCTTCACGCCGACCGGTTCGCCCGTGAGGTACACGGGCACCACCACACGCACCTTCTGCGAGAGCGAAACCTCGCTGAAGTCGGCGTGGATCGGCGTTCCCGCGATCACGTCGTTCTGCACCTCGCGCATCAGCGCCGGCACGTCACGTCCATCCATCTCAAGGGTCACGAGGAGCTGCTTGCTCGTGTGACCACGCATCGCCATCATGAACTCGTGCTTGGAGAACTTGATGAGTTCCACCCCGCTCTTGTCCATCTTCATCACCGATCCGGGGACGAGCCCCTGCCGGCGCAGACGGCGGACGGCGCCCGTACCCTGTTCGGTACGCACCTCCGCCTTGATCTTTACCTGATCCATGTTCTTTCTTTCTTCTTTCACCTCCGCCCTCTCTCGCGCACGCGCGCTACCCCAGGCGGAAAAATTCACTTACCGGTGTCCCGCATCCTTGAAGAGCGAGTTCACGCTCTCATCCTCGTGGATCCGCCGGATCGCCTCGCCGATGAGCGGCGCCACCGACAGCACCGTAAACTTGAACGGCAGCTTCTTGGTTTCGAAACCTTCGCGCAGCGCGATGGAGTCGGTGACCACCAGCTCATCGAGCTGGCTCTCCTCCATCAGACGCTCGATGCCGCGCGGCGTGAGCGGGAAGTGCGACACGAACGCATGGACGCTCTTCGCGCCCTGCGCCTTCAGGAGCTTCGCCGCCGCGCTCAGCGTGCCGCCCGTCGCCGTCATGTCGTCGATCATCACCACGTCGCAGCCCTCCACATCGCCCACCACGGAGAACGCATCCACATCGCTGTCGCCCATGCGCTGCTTGGCGACGATGGCGAGATCCGTACCGAGCTTGCGGCTGTAGCCATAGGCCGTCTTCGCGCCACCCGTATCGGGCGCGACCACGATGGGCTTCTTGAAGCGGCAGGACCGGATGTACTTGAGGATCACCGGCTCCGCATGGAGATGGTCGAGCGGAATGTCGAAAAAGCCTTGAATCTGGTTCGCGTGGAGATCCATCGTCAGCACGCGGTCCGCGCCCGCCGCCTCCAGGAGGTTCGCCACGAGACGCGCCGTGATCGGCACGCGCGGCTGGTCCTTCCGGTCCTGGCGCGCATAGCCGTAGTACGGGATCACGGCCGTGATGCGCGCCGCGCTTCCGCGCTTCAGCGCATCCATGATCACGAACAGCTCCATGTACGCCTCGTTCGGCGTAGGCGATCCCGACTGAATGACAAACACGTCACGGCCGCGCACGCCCTCCTGCACCTGGCAGAACGTCTCGCCGTCCGGAAAATGCTTGATGTCGATCTTGTTGAGCGGGCGTTTTAGATACTTCGCCACCTTCTTCGCGAGCGGCAGGTTCGCCGTTCCCGAAAAAAGCATCAACTCGTCGTTATTTCGCTTCATTTCTGAAATCCAAATGCTGAAATCTCTTGAAAGACGTGTAATATACCAAAAACGGGGTGTGGACGCAAGGGGTGAGATGTGGTATAATCCGCGCCGTTTTTCCACTGCCCGGTTGTGTAATGGTCAGCACAGCGGCTTTTGATGCCGCTTGAGGAGGTTCGAATCCCCCCCGGGCAACCACCGCGGTCTTGATTGGCAATTTAGCCGTCTATTTCCCCTCGTCCGAAATCGCATATGAGAGGCGAGCTTCAATCTCGGCGAGATCGGCATCCGAGAGCGATATACCAGAGACCTCCCAGCGACCATCGCTCTTGCGTCTCTTGCGGGAAAGCATGTTGCGGAACACGCCTCGCTTCTGGAGGACATAAAGGTTCCAGCCGCGCATCTCTGGCGCGGGAATGGTATCTTCAAGATTGCGCAGGTACATGAATTTCGCAAAAAGAGCATCCGCCGCGTCCTCCCCCTTCTCCAACGCGCGCCAGATCTTTACCATCAAATCGGCATACATGGGGCGTTGCGAGATCACGCCGCGCGTTCCAACGCGCCGGTAGTGGTAGAGCCAGTCACGCCCGCCCCAGCCCGTGAACACCGTCTTAACGATCGGCTTGGCCGCAACAAGCTCCTTCATGCACGGGACGATCTCCTTGCCCGTCCCTTCCACCTTGTACCAGCCGTACGTCTGCGGATGGCGTTTCGCAAGGTCGATGAGCAGTTTTGCTGACGGCATAGGCGATTTGCCGTTGTACGTCTGGATGATGACCGGCAGCTTCGTTACGTCAGCAAGCGCATCGTACTGGCGCTCGTAGTCCGCGTCACACTTCGCATCATCAGCCATCCGAACAAGCATGGTCGTCCTGAGACCGGGATGCTTTGCGGCAATGGCTTCCGCCACAGCCGCCCGCCGCAGAACCTCCACCGTGTTCGTGCCGGGGCAGCACGGCGAGAACCAGACACCGCGTCCGTCGAGCGCATCGGCAATCGCCTCAAGTCCGCGCCGCTCCTCATCCGGCGACAGATAGACAAGTGCATCCTTCGCCGCCGGCCAGATGATGCCATCCGCGCCGCAATCCGCCACGAATGCCGCCTCCTTCGCAAGCGTGGCGCAGTCGAGAGAACCATCCTCGGCATACGGCGTGCAGAGGAGCGGGAACACCCCGCCGATCTGCGCGGCGGCGAAGAGAGTACAGAGCGTCATGTGATCTCCCATCCTTTCCGGTAGGCGTGACGGGCACGCGCATTTGCCACAGCACTGTCGGTCTTCGTTCCGTCGAAGCGGTAGGTCCCCTTCCCCGCAAAGGCCAACATGTTGGCGAGCATGAGCGTCTTCGCGAGCGGGATTGAGAAGTCAAGTCCCGTGTTCACCGGACCGGGATTGCCGCGCACGGCGGCGAGGAACTCGACAACGATCTTGATCTCCTCCTTCTCCAGTTCCTCTTTCCCGGGCACGGGGATGTCGGCGATCTTCCCGCCCTCCGGGAAGAATCGGAGCGTGCGGTGGAACTCCTCGTAGATCATGCCCTTCGTGCCGACGAACACCGTACCGAAGGCCGGTATCGGCGTTTTCACGCCCCATTTCCGCTCAAGCTCCAGAAGCTCCGGCGGGAAGTTTGTGTGCTCCCGCTTGTAAACGCGGTTGTACCATCCAGACATGAACTTGGAACTGATTTCAACGCCATCGGCGATGCCGTCGTTCCAGTGGAGAACAATCTCGCCCCACCCGTCGCGTGCCGGAATGTGGAAGTCCATCGTACCACGCTTGTTCCAAGCGCCTTCGCATCCCCAAGCGACATCGCGCACCACGATCTTTGAAGGATTGACTTTCCACATGTCCATGGTCTGATACGGCGCATCAAGCACATGCGTTCCCATGTTGCCGATGGAACCGTTGCCGTAGTCAATCCAGGAATGCCAGTCGTGCGGATGGAGCCCCACACGTCCATCTTCGCCACCATAGGGCTTGCATACGGGCGAGCCGCCGCACCAGAGATCCCAGTCCATGCCGGGCGGCACGGGGACTTCGTGCGGGCGATGCAGCATCGTGTTCGGGCGATCCGAGAAGCTGAACACCTCGGTGACATCGCCAATGATGCCCTCCTTCAGATACTTGGCAAGCAGCGGGCGGTGGGAGATGTTGTGGCCCTTGTTCCCGACACGCACCACCGCACCCGTCCGTTTCGCCTCGCGTTCGATCAGCAGCACCTCCTCCATCGTATGCGCCATCGGCTTTTCGACGAACACGTGCGCACCGTGCCGGACCGCCAGGAGCGTCGGCAGCGCGTGGTGGTGGTTCGGCGTTGCGACGAACACGGCGTCAAGCGTGTCGCCCAGCTGCGCAAACATCTCCCGGTAGTCGGGATAGACCTTTGCCGCATTGAGCGCGTCTAGTCCCCACACCTTCGCGCATTTCTTCTTCAGGTCTGCGATGGCTTTCGGATCCGGTTCGCACAACGCCACCAGCTCACAGCCGCCGACAATCCCCGCGCGGTTGAGAAGCGTCCGCCCCCAGTCGCCACAGCCGACGATGGCGATACGCACCTTCGCGCCCTTGGCAATCTGCCGCGCGCGTCCCGCGCCAAAACCGGCGCATCCGATGTTGAAGAGCGGCAACGCGCCCGCCGCCAGCATCCCTTTTACGATTGTCCTTCTGTTTGCGTCCATCGCCATTCACCAGTTTAAAGATTGCAGGCGTCGAGCGACACCTTGTGGACCTTCAGGTCATGTTCGTAAAGTCCGGGCGGATTGGGAATCTCGCCGCGCAGGATGCGGGCCAACTCCTGAAGTTGCCCCGCATACCGATCCTTCGGCATCGGAAATACAATGCGGTTCAGCCCGGCCTTGTAGGGCGGCTTGTCCTTCTTCAGGAAGAGCTTCACCTCAAGCTTGTCGGCCGGGGCAAGCCCTTCGTTCAAGCCGGTCGTGTGCTTCACGGTGCGGAAATCTTCAATGGGCTCAAGCTCGATCGTACCATCGGTGCCGTCGATCCGGATGCGGCGGCAGGGCTGGGTTCCGCGTGAACAGACGCGGATCGTCGCCACGCAACGCGGCCATTCCATGATGGTGAGCACATGCGTGGGCGCGCTTTCCGGGTCTCCAGGAGCGGGTTTCACGATCGAGTAGGTGCGGTCGGGCATGCGGTCATCGAAGATCGGCATCGCCCATTCAATCACGTGGCAGGCGAGCAGATACGCGGTGCCGCCCGGATAGGCCGAGGCGTACTCCGGGTACTTCGGGTAGCCGTAACTATGGTTCAGGTCCGCATCAATGCCAAACACCTCACCGATCACGCCGTCATGCGCGAGCTGCACCACCTTGTTGATCGCCTCGTTCGCACGGAACATGTAGCCAATCTGGAGTGGGATATTGCGCGACTCGCAGATGTTACTCATCTTCCGGAACCCCACAAGATCCGTACCAAGCGGTTTGTCCATGTGCATCGGGTAGCCGGCAAGCGCCAGTTTCGTGGAAACCTCCACAAGCTCCGAGTTGGAACATTCCACCACAACGAGATCGCAGGGGATTTCGTGGTTCAGCACCTTGGCGCCATCAATCTTCGGCCACTTCGCGTACCTCTCGGGCTTCGGCTCCTGCATCCGCATCGCGGTCGAGGCGGAGTCGTCAACCCAGCCGACGATCTCGTAGTCGTTCGTGAGCTTCCGGAGCGCCTCGAACTTGCCGCGCGCATGGTTGTGGACGATGCCCCACAGAACCACCTTCGCCTTGCGGTTCCCGATCGGCTTCCATTTTTCGGCGACGGAAGGCCCAGACGTCGTGCATCCTGCGAACACGACGAGGGCAAGAAGAGCAATCGTGCGCCACATGGTCACACCCTCCCCTCGAACGGATCCCAGCCCTGACGATACGACTTCGTCACCCACTTGTCGGCCGCCGGATCGTTCGTGACGTGCGATCCGTTCCACTGGAGCGTCGACCCCTTCCCGGCGAGCGCCGAGATGTTGCCGAGGCAGACGGTCTTCGCGAGCGGCACGGAATACTCGAAATTGTCGATCGTCTGCTCGCCCGTGCGAATCGCCTCGTAGAACTCATGGAAGTGCTTCGGCGTCACGCGACGGTAGTTGAAGTCGGTCGGTCGATCAACACGCGGCATGCACCAGCCCGCCGAACGCGGCATGAAGCGATAGCCGCCGTGATGCGTAAACCAGAGCTTTGCCTTGGTGCCGATGAACAGCAACCCGTTCTTGTAGAACGGATCGTTCTCAAACCCGTTCGCCTTCTCGACCTCGAGCACCTTCGGAGGTATGTTCAGGTGCTCGCGCTTGTAGGGCATGCCATACTTGTTGACATACTCCTTTGTGTACGGAACGCCGTCGTTCAGCCCGTCCCACCAGTGCATCGTCACCTCGTGGCCGAACTTGCAGGTCGGGTAGTGGAACTCGAAGGCATCGCGGAAGGCCCATGCCCCCTTGAGCGCGAACTTCGCCTCATGGCACGTCACCCGGTCCGGATCCTTCAGTCCAAGCGCCCAGAACGCGACATCCATGATGTGCATGCCGAGGTTGCCGATGGAGCCGTTGCCGTAGCCGATCCACGAATGCCAGCCATGCGGATGCATGCCGTCCTGATCGGGGCTGTCGGGGTAGAAGTCGCAGATCGGCGACCCGCCGCACCAAAGATCCCAGTTCATGCCCTTCGGCGGCGGCACCGCCGCCGGACGCTGGTAGATGGAGTTGCAGCGGTCATCGTACGCCCACACCTCGCGAACTTCGCCCAGCGCACCTTCGGCGATGCGGTCAACGCAGTACTTCATGGCGGGGAAGGAGTGTCCATAAGTACCGCACTGCGTGATGAGACCGGGGTTCTTCCGCGCCTCCGCGAGAATGAGATCGCATTCCGCGGCCGTCAGGCAAAGCGGCTTGTCGAGATAGACGTGGATGCCACGCCGCATGGCCATAACCGCCGGCAGAACATGCTGATGGTTCGGCGTCTCCACGACCACGGCGTCGATCTCATCCCCCATCTTGTCGAACAGATCCTGATAAGTCGCGAAGCGCCGCGCCGTCGCAAAGTTCGCCTTGTCCTCGGCCGTGCAGGTGTCGGCCACATACTTCTCAAGAATCTTGAAACGAACGGGGTCTGGGTCGACAATGGCAACGAGATTCTCACAGAGAACGCCATCAATCATCGCATGCGTCTGGAGACCGCACCCGATCAGCGCCACGCGTATCCTCGCACCTTTCGCGATCTGCCGCGCACGGCATGAACCGAAGCCGGCGCACCCGATGTTAAAGAGCGGCAGCGCGCCCACCGCCAGAATCCCTTTCAGCAAATCTCTTCTCGTGCCCATATCCATCCTTTCCCTTTTTGGCGCATATTGTCTCATAAACGGCTTGAGGGGGCTTGCATTTCGCAAGCACGAAAGTGTATAATTCGCGCATGAAATTTAAGACACGATACACAGGCAAGACGATTTCGCGCGTGCAGGTGCAGCGGATGCGGCAGGCGTTCCTCAAAAAGGCCGGCCCTGCGATGCAGCTGCTCATCGACCTCATGGAGAACATGCCAAACATATCCTTCTGCGTCAAGGACGCCGCCGGGCGCATCATGCACACGAACCGCTACAACGTGGACGTGAGCGGCTGGCGTTCCGTGGAGGACATGCTTGGCTACACCTCGGAAGAACTGTACCCGCCCGACCAGGCGGCGGTGTACGCGAACCGCGACCGCGAAGTGATGGAATCCGGCGTGCCAATAGTCGAACGTATCTACGGATTCGTGGCCGACCGCTCCGACAGCCTCAACTGCGTGACGGTACGCCCGGTCGTGGGGTTGGACGGCAGTCGCATCGGCACAGCCACCATCTACTGGCGTGCGCAGGAGAAGATGATGCCGGCCAATTGGTACAACCCCATCCGCAAGGCGGTGGTGTACCTCAACGACCACTACGCCGAGAACGTGACCGTGGAGCATCTCGCCGGCATTTCGGGCTATTCGGTGGCGCAGTTCCGCCGACTGTTTCATTCGCTTGTGGGGATGGCACCATCGGAATACGTCACCTCGGTGCGCATCAACGCCGCCAAGACGCTCCTGCGCACCACCGGAAAGCGCATCATCGACATCGCGGCCGAGACGGGGTTCTTCGACCACGCCCACTTCATCCGCACCTTCAAACGGAAAACCGGTTTCACGCCCGCGCAGTATCGACAAAGAAATCTAACGCTTTCGCTGCACGTCAGATGATCAGCATGCAGTCGCCGTAGGAGAAGAACTGGTATTCCTTCTTGACGGCGAAGGCGTAGGCGCAGAGGATCCGCTCCCGTCCGGCAAGCGCCGAGACCATCATCAGCAGCGTCGATTGCGGCAGGTGGAAGTTCGTGAGCATCGCATCGCACACCCGGAAGCGGTACGGCGGGTAGATGAAGATGTTGGAGGCGCCGGAGCCGGGCGCGATCAGCGGATCGCCCTCCCCCCGTTCGCGGTTCGCCACCGTCTCGAGCGTGCGCACCGTGGTGGAGCCCACGCACACGACGCGTCCGCCGCGCGCCTTGCAGGCGTTGATCGCCTCCGCCGTCTCCGGCGGCACGGTGAACGCCTCAAAGTCCATGTGGTGATCCTCGATCTCCTCGGTCTTCACCGGACGGAACGTGCCCGGCCCCACATGGAGCGTGACGGCGCACCGCTTCACGCCCTTTTGCTCCAGCGCCGCGAAGATCTCCTCCGTGAAGTGAAGTCCCGCCGTCGGCGCGGCCACGGAGCCGACATGCTTCGCATAGATGGTCTGGTACCGTTCGCGATCCTCCATCTCCTCCTCGCGCGTACCCTCTCGGTGGACGTACGGCGGCACGGGCGTATGGCCGAACTCCTCCAAAAGATCCATCAGCGGCCGATCGCATTCGAACGCCACCTTCCACATCCCGATGCCTTCGAGCTTCGCGAGCAAGTGCGCCTTCAGCTCCCCGTTTGGACCGAACACGGCGGTCTGCCCCTCGCGGCACTTCCGCCCCGAGCCGATGATGACATTCCATATTAGTTGGCAGTTGGTAGTTGGTAGTTGGTAGGGGCGCGCGTCCCGCGTGCCCACCGTCTCAGCCTCCGGCGCAGCGGCGACCATCAGCACCTCGACCACGCCCGGCGTATCCGCCCACGTACCGATCAGCCGCGCGGGGAACACCTTCGTGTCGTTGACCACGAGCAGGTCGTTCGGCGTGAGATACTCCACGATGTCCGCGATGTGGCGGTGTTCGATCACACCCGTATCGCGGTGCAGCACCATCATGCGCTCGGTGCCGCGCCGTTCGGCGGGGTGCTGCGCAATGAGCCGCTCCGGAAGCGGATACCAGAATTGCCTTGCTTTCATCGGTCGCGTATTATAGCATCTTCGGGATTCCTGTCTCCAAAAGAATGGACGAGGGTCAGAAGAACAGGTCGCGCGAACCGGCGCAGGTGGCCTGATACTGCTTCAGCACCTGCGGATAGAACTTCGGCACCCACTGCTCGATGCCCTTCAGCTCCTTCTCGATGAGCGCGTTCCCGATGCGCACCGTCTCGGGATCCTTCGCGAAATCGTCTAACCACTCACGGAAGGTCAGCACCGCGTTGATCTTGCAGAACTTCCCTTCGCGGCCCGTCTTGAGCGCATCCATGATGCAGCCGCCCGTCCGTCCGCAGCGGTAGCCCGCCGTACAGAAGCTCGTGATGATGCCGCGTTCGGCGAGGTAGCGCACCATCGTCTCGATCGAACGGTTGTCGCCGAGCATGAACTGCTGGCGGGTCTTCTCCTGCTGCGCCTCGTCGGCGAAGTCGCTGTAGCCCTTGATGGCGATGTTGGAGGAGCAGTCCAGCTGCGTCATGCCGTGGTCCAGCACGCGGTTGCGGGATTCCGGACGCTCGCGGGCCGTCACAATCATGCCCGTGTACGGCACGGAGAGCCGCATGATCACGAGGATGCGCGCGAAGGTCTCGTCGTCGATCAGCCAGGGCGACTCCTCCGGCACGCGCGTGCCGCTCGCCGGCTCGAGACGCGGGAAGGAGATCGTGTGCGGCCCGATGTTGAACCACCGTTCGAGATCCCGCGCGTGCAAGACCGTGGCCAGCACCTCGTACCGCCAGTCGCAAAGTCCGTACAGAACCCCCATGCCGACATCGTCCACGCCCGCCTCCATGCAACGGTGGAACGCCGTCGTGCGCCAGTCGTAGTTGCCTTTCACGCTCCAGGACGGGTGCATCGACTCGTAGAGCTTGCGGTTGTATGTCTCCTGAAAGACCTGGAACGTGCCGATGCCGACCTCATGCAGCATCCGGAGATCCTCCACCGGCAGCGGGGCGGCGTTCACGTTCACGCGCCGGATGCCGACGGGCGCGCCCGTCTTCGGGGCCTTCACCTGGCGGGCGTAGCAGGTCTCGATCGTCTCGGCGATGTACTCCGTCGAAGTCGTCGGATGCTCGCCGTAGACCGCGATGAGTCGCTTGTGGCCGATGCGCCCTGCGAGGACGTCGACCTCCGCCTTGAGTTCGTCCATCGTGAGGACGCGGCGCTTCTGCGCGGCGTTCCCCTCGCGGAAGCCGCAGTACTTGCATCCGTTCACGCAGAGGTTTGACATGTAGAGCGGCGCGAACATCACGATGCGGTTGTCGTAGACCTTGTGCTTGATGCGGTCCGCCGCCGCGCGCATTTCCTCGAAGAGCGCCGGATCCGTGACGGACATGAGGACGGCCGTCTCCTCGGGGAGAAGCGTCTCGCACGTCGACTCGCTCTTCGCGATTATCTCCCTCACGCGCGCCGGATCCGCCGGCTTTTCCGCAACCTCGGCTATGCAGCGGTTTATCTCCGCCTCGTCGATGAAATGCCTTCCGCCGGGGAGATACTTGTCTATCTCCTCCTGAACGACGAAATTCCTGCGGTAGTCGTCCGCATCCCTGAACTTCCTTATCTTCGATACATCCGCCATCTTCTGAAACTCGCTTTCAACGCCCATGACCGGCGCGTTAAGCGCATATTATACCATAAAGCGCTGCACGTTGGCGGTGTCCGAAGGCTCCTCCTCGGGG
>CACZCD010000100.1 GCA_902779565.1 uncultured bacterium
GCTGGCGTCATTCTCCTTGGAGAAGAAAAGACCCATCAGATACCACGCCAGCGCATTCTCATAAGAGGCGCGCACCGTATCCGCCACGGGGGACAGCTGCGCAGTGATCTGGTCGGAGGCCGTGCCCGCGTTCTGGGCGTTCGCGGCATCCTCCTCCTTCGGAGCGGCGGATGCAGCCCCCTCCTCCTGCGGTTTTTCGTTCTCCTCTTTCAATTGCTCCTGAACGGCGGTGGCGCGCCGCAGATAGACGCGCGCATTGTCCGGATTGCCGAGGGTCAATTCGTTAAGGGCCTGATACTGAAGACCGAACAGCAGTTCAAACGCCGGAAGCTCGTATGGGATCGCACGGTCGTCACCCAAGGTACCGGCCAGGATGTTCCCGGCGATCTGCCCCTTCTTCAGGATGGGGCCCTCGTTCGTCTCGTCGAACAGCTCCTCCAGCTGAGGCCCCAGCACCGCCGAACTGCCGCTGAAGTCGCCCTGCAGCATTTTCAGTCGGCCCAGCTCCAGGGCGCCTAGCTTCCGGTTCACCGTGCTGTCTGCCATCTTTGCCGCCCGTTCGCGGGCATAGTCACCCGTTCCGAACATCACATCCTGCCGTGCCGCAACCGCCTCCTGATACGAAGTACGGCAGCCGAAAAGCGCAATCGCCAGCAAAACGCCTATGCAATATGGCAATGTCCTTTTCATTTTTTCTTAATGGCTATTCAATGCGTCCGAATCGGTCCTCTTTCTCTGTATTGGCATAAAAGCGGATCCATTCTGACACGAAAAAAAATCAAAAAGCCTCAACTCCCCTTCCGCCGTTAAGCAATGACAAGAAAGGTACATGATTTCTCTCCAAAATACAAGAAAAATCTTTTTCCACCTCAATTTCCCGTATGGAATTCGACTTCCAGAACACTGTCATCGCGCAGAACCTCGCGACCGATCGAGAAGCGGGACCGTCCGGACAAAGCGCCGAACAAGCTGGGATCCTTGTCTCGTGCCAGCGTGGCGATGTTGTCACGCACCCATTGCCGCGTCTGCTCGTACTGCTGCGGGTTGACCTTCACCGCCAGACGCCCCTGCGCCGTCACGGGATCGTACACGAACTCCAGCAGCGACACCGTCAGCACGACGGCCCGCCCCTCGACGGTGCCCTCACGGATCGCATACTGCGGGAACTCGATGCGCAGCGACGCCGCATCCTTCACGGCGGCGGAAGCCGCATAGTCCGCCCGCACCGACTCGCGCAGATCCGCCTGAATGCGCCGGGAAAGCGCGAGATCGGCCGTAGTGGCGTCGGTAAGCGCCAGCACGAAACGGTAGGAGACGAGATCGCCCGCCTCACGCTCGAACAGCTTGATGGTGTAGGGCTTGGCCACCGGCGCGGGAACCGCAACCGCCGCAGGCGACGTTCCCGACGCAGGCGCCACCACGGCAGGCGTCGCCGGTACACGCGTCGCCTCGCGTATGATACGCTGCCGTAGCGCCTCCACCTGCCGATTGTAGGTACCATGGATCGACCTCGTCTCCGGCTGATAGAACAGCCCTTCCGAACTGACGTAATCAATCGAGAAGGTCTGTCCGGAATGGCGCACATCCACCTCGATGTTCCACGACCGCCCGTTGAACTGGCAGCGCACGACATCCGGCGCCGTCACGCGCGCCGTCCACTTGCGCGCCTGCGCCGCGCTCACGATCACATGGTTGAAATCCGCTCCGGGCGGAAGCGCGACGGATTCGTTGCGGACCTCCTGCAGCGGGACTCGGCGCACAACGCCTAACATCGCGCAACCCGAAACACATAGACATGTCAGAAGCACGCCGACGACCTTTACGCTCAGAATGTTTTTCATGACAATCTCTTTCACCCGATAATCTACTTGATGCCGAGGCGGACCGCCTTGAACGCCGCTGGATCCTCCGCGAGATAGGCCTTCACCTTCTCCTGGAACGCCGCGCGTTCCTCGGCCGTCGGCTTGGTAGGCTTTTCAAGACGGCTCCACGCCGAAAAGCGGCCCACATCGTTGCCAAACTGCAGACGCGCGATTCGCTTCAGCACGGCCTCGTCACCCGCCGCCGCCGTGCGCGCCTTCGCGAGAAGCGCATCCAGCGCATCGAAATCGAGGTGCTCAAGCAGACGGTTCTGGCGCCGTGTCCGCTGCACCCATCCGAGCGACGGCTCTTTGTCAGCCGCGTTCGCGGCGGCCGCTGCGTCGGTCGCGCGCTCCACGGCGTCGAAGTACGCGCGCACCTCGCGCGCCGCCGGACCGAAACCGGCACGGCAGTAGTCGTCGGCGAACGAATCGAAGTCGAGACGATCCGGATTGAAGTGCGCCTTCGTCGTCGTGTAATAGACGAACCCCTTCGTGGCCCATTCGCAGTACATCGTGTCGTAGTCGAAGCCGAAGATGCCGTTCTCCGCGAGAAGCGACACGTCGGCGAACATGCGCCGCGCGAAGTTGTCCGGTGCGTTCACGCGGAATCCGCCGTGCGCGTTCGGGCGCCACAGCACTTTGTTGCCGAAACTCGACCACGCCGCAAGGTTCTTCTCCACCACGCCGTCGTTCGCCGCGTTCGCGTAGCTTCCGGCGACGGAGAGGATGAGAAGGTTCGGATGCGGCTTCACCTTCACCGGCGGCTTGGTGTAGCACGAGTAGGCGTAGGTGGAAAGGAGCTTGTCGGGATAGACCGCCGCCACCTTCTCGGTCACGCGGTTCATGTACTCGAACACGCGATCCGTGAATGACACGTACGGCACGGATTTCCGGTTCGGGAAGAACACGGTGACGCCACCGGGCGGCGCATTCACCGGATCCATCTTGCGGCACTCTTCGCACAGGCACCAGGACGAGGTCGCGCCATCCGGCAGACAGAGCGACAGCGCCTTCTTCGACGGGTTCTTCGCGAACTCCTCGATCTTGCGCTTCACGGTGATCTCCACAAGCTCGGGATTGGAAAGGCAGAAGGTCGGACGCTCCGTGTGCGAGCCAAGATGCAGTTCGCGCGTCCCGTCCGGCTGCAGCGCGAAGAGCTTCGGCTTTGACTTGCGGTACTTCGGGTAGTAGTCGCCGTAGTAGTGGCCCCACTGATAGCCGTCGGCATCGCCCGGGCGGTCGGTGGTCATGGTCGCCACGTCGTTCATGCCGTGCCAGCGCCAGAAATCGCGGTTCCCCGCGCGGTCCGGGAACTCCGGCCAACCGTAGAGACGCATCCGGCGGACCGCGAACGGCGTGGCGTCCTCGACAGCGATCTCGGGAAGGACGATCCGCTCCTTCTTCGGGATGATCTTGCCGCTCGCCCCCGGCCAGATGTAGCGGCAGCCGAGCGCCTCAAGCACATACGTGGTGGCGCGGCTTTTGCCCGTATTCTCGCCGCCGAGGTACACCTTGTCGCCCTCGCGCCAGATCTTGAAGTACGCCACATCGCCACGCGGGAAGTTCGGCGGGCATCTCACCGTGCGATACACGAGCGCAGGCCCCGCCGCCGGTTCGCCCTCCACCACGTCGAAGGTCTCACCGCACATCTGCCCGAGATGCCAGGCGAGTTCATCCGCCAGTTTGCGGACGGTCTGTCCGCAGTCGCCGAGCGCGATGACGGCCTTCTTTCCGCCGCCGAACAGCACCAGTCCCTCCTTGCGCGCAACCGGCTTGCCGAGTTTCGGCCGATTCGGGAAACGATCGTTCAGCTTCAGGTCTCCGGGCGGACCGAGCGGCACCGGCTCCCACTTCTCGCCTTCCGGCATCCTCTCGATGTCCTTGGCCTTCGCGAACGCCGCCACGAACTGGTCCTGCAGCGCCTTCACCTTGCGGCCCTCTTCCGTCAGGATATCGTTGCCGGCATCATCCGGGAAGGAGAGAGGCTTTTTCGCCTTCGCGTAGCTGGCCTTCATCCGCCCGAGCGAACTCGGGATGAACGTCACCTTCTCGCGGAGCGGGTCCGGCTTCTTGCGGTTCGGCTTGCCGAACAGCTCGACCATCGCACTCTGCCCCGCCACGATCACGAGTCCTCCCTCAGCGATGAACTTCTCGGCGGCGGCGCGCGCCTCGCCCTCCTTCCAGTTCTTCCCCTGCGCCTTTCCGCGCAGTTTCTCCCCGAAGTACAGCACGGAGTAGTTGCCGTACGCGCTCGGCTCCACCCAGTTGTCGATGAACGTTTCCGACGCATAGCGGCTCTGGTTCACCACATTGGCCTTCATCTCCTTCACGTCCGTGCCAAACCCCATCAACGCGATCGGCTTTCCTCCAAACGCCGCACACGCCGAAGCGAGCGCCGCCACCACCAGCATCTTTCTCATCCTTGTTTCCTCTTTGAACTTTTCTAACGTTAAACTCGAAACTCTAAACTGGAAACTCTAAACTCTAACGAACGATGAACATCATGCCTTTCGGTTCGAACCGCACATAAAGGCCATCCGCGCGCTCAACGAGCGCTGCGGAGACCTTCGTGATCCCCGGCGCCTCAACCGTCCATTCGCCGGCAGCCGCCACCGCCCCTTCCGACACTAGCACAGGATACTCGCCGGCGGCCGGACAGTATGACGCCGGGTTGGAGATCACGACGCGTCCGCCGCCGGAAAGCGCCAGCGACGTCGCCGACAGCCGCGCCAGCGAACCATCTGCCTGCACGTCAACCGTCACGTCCGCGCCGTCTTCCACCGTCAGCGCACCGTCAATCTGTGCCCCCGCCGCAGGGAGCGCAAGCGCCCCTGCCTTTACGCGATCCGCCTTCAATGTACCGCCCGCCGTCAGCTGGTTCGCAACCACGACATCCTGCCACTTGACCGCAAGCGAGGCACCGGACGCGACCGCGAGATTACGCACCGTCTTCACCCTGTTCGTCGCATTGAACCACTTCGTGCGCAGTGCCGAGTAGATCGCTGACCGCACGTCGTTGCTCAGCACATTTGGGAACACGAGATACTCAGCAATCCGCGTTCCGCCGAACATGCGTCTGTCGTTGTTGCCGGCCTTTGCCCGGCTATATGCGAAATAATTAGGCTGGAGATTTGCTGGATACAGCTGGAAGTTGAACACATGGAAGCCCTCGGGAGGATTCCAGGTCTTGAAGGCACGGCTAACGCCATCGACGAGAATAGTACCCTGTTTTATCGCGTTGTTATAGGAGTTGTCCACACAAATAGGCGGATAATTGTTGTTGCGAAGGTTGAAGCGGAAACCTCGCATGTCTTCTGGATCGCAGATGTAAGACTGCCCATAGTATGTCTCTCCGATCCCTGGCACGGAATAAAGCGTCTTCACGTCCTCGGTGTCGCGTGTAACGGTAAATACTTCCCGTGCATTCGCCGTCAGCCGCGAACTCCATTTTAGGCATCCGCCGTAGCCGAGGCCATAGCCGGTCTCGTTCGTGTAGGCCGGGACGAGCAGCGAACCGAAGTCCACTACCGGCCTGTTGTTCAGCTTTTCGGACGACATATATGGGAACCTGTTCTCGGGATCGGGCCTGTACGTATAGGTGCCATACCAGTTCGTCGCATACATGCCGTTGCCAAGCGCATCGTCCCAACGACGCACGAAATTCGTGCCGTTCACTTCTTCCAATAGCAGCGACGAGGCATCATCTGCATCCACATGGAAGAACGCATCCGGGTTTTTGAGCGGATTCAGCTCCATGGAACCGTTGCCGATGGCGAGATCGGAACCGTCCGCGACGTTCGCGAGCTTGATCTTGACGCCGGGCGCGAACTCGACGGAAGCGCCGTCCGCCACCTTGATCTCTGATACGATGTACTCCGGCACCGTCCCTTTCCATTTCTCCTTGAGATACGCCTGAAGGATGGTGCGCTGCGCAGAATCGAGCCGGTTTGAGAACACTAGGTACTCCGCAAGCCGCTGCGCGCCGAAGGAGTAGGTGTAGTCCCGTGCGAAAGAGTTGAGGCGAGCCTTGTATTCGTTGAGGTCATTTCCCTCCACCCCGCTGACATACTGGCGTGTGGTGAACCCAAGCAGATGGAAACCCGCGCCCACGTTGAACTTCCCATATACACCCTGACTGTTCGGATCATGAAGCGAACCGTCAACATATACGCGCCCATGCATCCAGCCGCGGTTGTTCGAGGAATCGTAGAATACATTGGGGTAGCCGTTCTGCCGAAGTTTCTCGCGGTAGTTCCCCGCACGGTCGTAGGATGAGGAGAGGAACGAGACGGCATGTACCGCATCATTGAACCGCGGATAGTCCACGGCAATGGTGGCGACATCGGGCGTGTCCGAGATCACCTCATACACCTCGTACACGTTCGTGCACGCCTCACTCCAGATCATCGTCGCGCCATAGCCGAGCGCCTCGCCCAGCTCGTTCGTGTAGGCCTGGAACATCATCGGTCCGAAGTCCACCACCGGCAACCCATTCTGCGTGACGGACGAGATGAACGCGCGGCGCTTCTCCGGGTTCGTGCGCCAGGCCGGCCCCGCCAAGCAGTTCGTCGCGAACAGCCCGTTGCCGCGCACGTCGTTCCATCGCACCACGAAGTTCGTGCCGTTCTCCTCGTCCAGCACAAGCGTGTCGGCACGCGACGAGTCGACGTGGAAGAACGCATCCGCGCAGACGCTCGGCATCTGCCGGCCGAACAGCACCTTGCCCGCCTGCACGTCGAACCGCGCCTTCGCGTTGCGCAGGAGGGCGATGCGAAGCGTCCCTTCGCCCGTCTTCGTGACGGTGCCGCGGTTGCCGGAAAGCTTGTCGATGATGGTGACATCCCCTGCGGCGACATCCACCACCGCGTTCGTGTCGGTGATGAGCGACAGCTCGTCAATCACCGTCTCCTCGGCGAAACAGCTGACGGCCATCGCCATGACAGCCGCACAGCAGACGTGGAAAGTGGATTTCATCGCATAGGTTCCTTAGACCGTCATTCCTCAGACCGTGATCTGACCTTCGGACTTCTTGACGTTTTCGTCCTTGAGTCCCATCTTGGCGAGATCGATATCAACGATGCCCATCGGCTTGTTCGTCTTCCACGCGCCGCGCGTGAAGTCCGGGATGTCGTAGGTGCGGGAGTGGTTATCGGCCGATTTCTCCGTCAGTTCGCACAGGCAGCTCGTCGCCGCGAGATCGTACACGTCCATGTCGATCGGCAGCCCCTGCTGCAGGCAGTACACCCAGCGCGTATCCATGATGAAGTCCATGCCACCGTGGCCGCCCACGCGCTTGGCGAGTTCGCCGACCGTCTTCCAGAGCGGATGGCGGTACTTCTCGCGAACCTCCTTCGCCTTCTCCTCGCCGTACCACTGATGCGCGCCGGAGCCGGGCTTCTCCTCGAACACCACACGGTAGGGGTAGTCGCAGATCGCGCCCTTCGTGCCGGTGACGAGCTGGATGCGCGAATAGGGGCGCGGGGACGCGACATCGTGCTGGACCAGGAACGACCGTCCCTTCGCCGTCTTGATGAGCGTGGAGTTCATGTCGGCCATCTTCACCTTCGAGAGGCGACGCGGATTGTCCGGCTTGAGCTTCGCCTCCATGTACGCCTTGAAGTTCTCCTGGTTCGATTCAAGCGAGACGAGATAGTCCATCCGGTCACCACGGTTGATGTCGAACGTCAGGCACAGCGGCACAAGCCCGTGCGTCGGATAGCGGTTGCCGCCATGCACGCGGTTCTCGTCGAACCGCCAGCATTCGCAACCGGGCCATTCCGTTGAACACATGTGCCGCAGGTCGTGGATGTACGCGCCCTCGGCGTGCACCAGTTCGCCGAGCATTCCGAGCTTCGCAAGGTTGAACGTGAGCATCTCCACCTCGCCGTAGCAGCAGTTCTCGAGCTGCATGCAGTGGCGCTTCGTCTTCTCGCTCGTCTCCACGAGCTCCCAGCACTCATCCACCGTGAACGCGCTCGGCACCTCGGTGAACACGTGCTTGCCGCCCTTCATCGCGCCGAGCTGCACCGGCACATGGAGCGACCACGGCGTGGTGTTATAGACGACATCGACGTTCGGATCCTCGCACAGCTTCTTCCATGCCTCGTCGCCGAGATACTCCTTCGCCGCCGGCTTCTTCTTGTTCGCCAGCATCTTCTGGGCCCTGGCGATCTTCTCCGGCACGTTGTCGCAGATCGCCGTCACCGTGATGCCGGGCAGGTTGCACACGCGCCCCACCACGCCGCAGCCGCGGCTCCCCATGCCAACCACGCCAAGACGGATGTGCGGAATCTTCGGCGCCGCGTACCCGTGCATCGGCGCGCCGGACGTGCAGTCCAGCCAGCCGCCATGCGTGCAGCAGCCGCCGGCCATCGCCGCCGCGCCCATCCACGCCGAGCCCTTCAGAAAATCTCTTCTTGTCGTTGCCATGTCGTTTCCTTTCAGTTGGTAGTTGTAGTTGATAGTTGTAGTTGACAGTTGATAGCCGTTAGTTGGTAGTCGTTAGTGATTGGTCGTTAACTGGTGGTCACCTTTCCACTCTTCCACCTTTCCACTTTTCCACTCTTCCACCTTTCCACTTTTCCACTCTTCCACCTTTCCACCTTTACTCCTTCTCAAACGCCACGTGCCAACGGATGACACCCGTCTTCTCGGGCACGAACGCCAGCCGCACAAAAGGCCCTTTCGACGAAACCACCTGCGTCCGCTCCGGATCCGGCGACCATCCCCACACGCGCCAGCCCGCCGGCACGTAAAGCCGCAGCTCGTAGCGGTCGCCGGCGACCACCTTCGACTCCCCGCGCAGCACGGATTTGCCCCAGATAAGCCAACGCCACCACGATTCATTGTCCTCCCATTCCACATTCTCCACATCGAACACCGGACTCGCCACATGCCGCGACGTGGAAACAAGCACGGGATGGTCGGTAACCGGCACGCACGCAATCGCACGGCACGAGGACGGCGGCAGCTCCGCCTTCAGCGCGCCCTTGAACGGCTTGACGAACTCGTTCCGCCAGAAGTCGAAGCCCACATATTCCGTCTCGGGATCGAGCCCCGCATACGCCGCCGGATAGTCGATCTTCAGCGTCTCGCGCTCGTTCCAGTTGTAGAGGCCGAAGATCCGGACATCGCCCTTCTCGAGCACCCATGTGTTCGCCAGCGTCCGCTCGAAGAAATCGACGGGGCGCACCGTCTTCACGTTGTGCGGCGCCATCGTGCGCTTCAGCACCTCCACGCGCGACGCCGAGAGGTCCGGCAGCCAGTCGCTGAAGTTGTAGAGCATCCCGCCGATGGAGGTCCAGGTCGCGAACAGCCGCGCCCGGTCGAGCGACACAGCATCGCGCACATAGACCGGATCCGGGTCGCTGTACCACACGCGGCCGCTCAGGAAGTAGCGCGGCGTCGCGTTCGTCACGCCGATCATGTAGCGTCCCGGGAACATGTCGATCGGGCCGTTGTCGCCGCCGATGCGGCACGCATCCACAAGACCGTACGTCGCCCCCATCGCACGAATGTTCTGACGCAAATTGCACGCGAGGATGAACGTCTCCTCTCCCGCCGCCTCGCGCAGCGCCTTCATCCCGCGCCGGTACGCGCCCACGCCCGTCTCCTTCGGGTCGGCGAAGGTCTGCTCATTGTAGTCATCCGGCACATAGAAATCTTTCCCGAGAAGCTGGCAGCCCATGCCCGTCCACATGCCGTCGTACTTGATGTAGCCGTAGCCCCATTCGCGGCAGATGCGGCGCGTGACGTCCTGCATGTAACGCACGGCGTCGGGGTTCGTCATGTCGAGGCAAGTGCCGCCCCATTTCGTCTCGTACGGCTTCCCTGTCTTGGAGTCTTTCACGAAGAGTCCCTGCTTGTCGCCCCACCAGACCTTATCCTTCTGCGTGCCGGAGAACGGCATGTACCACAATCCCGGCAGGATACCCTTGCTGCGCAGATAGTCGGCGGTCGGCTTCATGCCCTCGGCGTACGGCCCCTTTGGATCGGTGCGGGTGAAGTTCTTCGCGGGGCCGTTCATGTTTGTGGGGCCATCCTGCCAGAAGTCGTCGAGCTGGAAGAAGGTGAACCCGAAGTCCTTGAGATGAAGACGCTCCACCGCATCCGCGAATTCACGGTTGGAGGCCGGCGTACCGGCGCCGAATTTCTTCGAGTAGCCGTACTTGTCGTCGTACCAGGTGGTGTAGCCCGCGATCTGCGGCTTGAGCCGGATGTCGTAGTGCCGCACCACGGCGTCGCCATACGCCTCAAGGCCGAGACGGCAGTCGTCGAACGCGCCCAGCACGAACACCTCGCTCCCGCTGGCCCCGATCTTCCCGAACTGCAGCTCCGGCTTGAGCACCGCCTGGCCTCCCTCCACCGCGCTCATCACATACGGGCTTCCCTTCTCCGCCGTCACCCACGCCGCAACCACGCCACGGCGGCTCTTCGGCTCGGCGACGGCCAGATACATCGCCGACCCCGTATTCGCCTCCAAAGTGGTGAAACCCTGCGAACCGACGGCCTTCAGCGCCGTACCGTCCCCTTCAAGACGAATCTCCGGAAAGCGGATGCGTCCCGTCCGCCCCGCCGTCGGCGCGAACCGGAAACGGATGAAGTCGCCCGCGCCGGTCTCCGCCTCCAGCTTCCAGTCGGCGCTCTCGGCCGGCGACAGCACGGCGAAGCGCCGCCCATCCGCGAACGCGACCCATTTCTCGCCCTGCCGCTCCAGCCGGTACTCGGCGGCGACAAGCTCGGCGGCGACAAGAATCGCCACCGCGCAGACCGTCCCTCCAAGATTTCCCACGCGCATCCGTTTGATCTCCTTATGATTTCCTTGCGAACCTTCGCGCCTACAGTTCTGCACTTGGTTGCGTATTATAGCACATTTGATCCTCCGTTCGGTTCAAAGTCCGAAAGATTGAACTTCCATTCCGCGCGCGAACGGAACGGACGTGCGAACTTGCGCTTCAACGCACCCTTCGCCTCAAGATGACGGTAGCAGGCCGTATCGCAGGCCCGGCCGCAGATCGAGCACGGATACGAATGCTGCGCCGGCGGATAGAACCAGATGTTGTCGATGATCTTCTTGGCCCTCTCCTCGTCAATCTCCGCCTCGCCGGCGATGATCTTGAGGCGATCCGGAAAATCCTTGAACGCGTCAGGCGGCATGAACGGATTCTTGAGACCGTTCGCGCCGATGTAGTAGGCGGCACAACGCCAATCGTCCCGCCGCCCCGTCGCCGCATCGATCGCATGGCCGGGACACCCCCTCGCACATTCGCCGCACCGGTCGCAGAGATGCGGCGCAACAATCGGATCGGCTTCAAGTTCGGCATCCGTCAAGATGAAGACATACCGCACGAACGGGCCGAAGTCGTCCGTCAGGAGCGCGCCGTGAAACCCAAGTTCGCCAAGTCCGCACTTGACCGCCGCCGCCTCGAAATCCATGCGGTTCTCCGCCCGGCGCCCACGGCTGATCGCATCGTAGGCAACTTCGGGATTGGTGCCACCCTCCTCCTGCCGGATCGTCTGGTTGCGTCGCTGGGGGCTGGCCGTAAACCCCTTCTCTTCCAGAAAGTTCGAAAGACGAAGGAGCGCGATCGGCATGACCGTCTCCTCCATGTTCTCGACGGCCATCGTCGTGTACTGGTAGAAGGTCGTTCCCTCTTCCGTTCCACGGTAGGTGCCGCGCAGGATGCGGAAGGCGATGCCAATGACGCTTCGTGCCGAGGGCAGCAGCTTGAAGACCGGATCGTCCGCGGCAAAGCGCGAGACGGGTGCAACGCCCACGAGATCGGCCCCGCACGCTTTCGCCAAATCTACGAACTCTTCCTTGAGGGACATGCTTCAGATCTCCTTTCCCGTCAGGTGGCTGTAGCACGCGAGATCGCATTTCTTGCCGCAGAGGCAAGGCGCATAGCCCCACTGCGTGCGCGGCAGGAACTTGAGCTGGGGGTAGATCGCCCGCGCCTCTTCCGCCGTAAACCGCTTTTCGCCCGCCAGTATCTGCGCGCGGTCGGGATCGTCTTTCAGGAACGCGTCGGTCATGAAGGGATTCGACCCGAGCGCGCCACGGTAATAGACGCTGCAGCTCCAGGTGTCGAGGCCCTTCTCGGCGTCGATGCACTTCGCGGGGCAGGCCTTCGCGCAGGCATCGCACCCCGCGCAGAGGTCTTCGGCATACGGCGCATTTGTCTCAAGCGGCGCATCCGTCACGATGAACGCATAGCGCATGAAAGGACCGTATTCGCGATTGACGACCTTGCCGTATCGCCCGGGGCAGCCGATGCCGCAGGCCTGCGCGGCCTTGCCGAAGTCGATCATGATATCCGGCGCGGGCTTGCCGGGTTCAACGGGGGAGGCGTACTGAAGCTCGTAGGTGTCCACCACCTCCGGATTCGTCGTCTTGTCGCCCTTCACGCGCAGGTTCGGCGTCGTCCGCTGAAGGCAGGCGTCATAGCCCTCGTCCTCGATGACGGACGCCATCCGAAAGAGGAACACCTCATAGTATTCCTCGTCCAGCGCCTTCACCCCGAGCTGCGTATAGGTGTAGAACTGCACGCCTTCCGCCATCGCTTTGTAGAGCCCCTTCGGAACCGGCGTCCCGAATCCGACGATGCACTTCGCCTTCGGGCAGATCATCTTCGGATCGCGGCGCGGATCCTCGCCCTCGAAC
>CACZCD010000101.1 GCA_902779565.1 uncultured bacterium
GGATTACTATCTGGCCCTGGGCACGGTGGCGAACAAGACCGGCCGCATCGCGGGCGCGAACCTGGCGGGCGGGCACGAGAAGTTTGCCGGCGTGCTGGGAACGGCCGCGATCAAGGTGTTTGACCTGGAGATGGGCCGCACGGGCCTGAGCGAGGCGGAGGCGCCGGACAAGGTCGAGAAGATCGTCCTGAAGTTTGAGAAGGGCCGCTGCGTGGCGGTGAACGGCAAGCGCCTGAGCCCGTATCAGGTGATGCTGCTCGTCAACAAGATCGGTGGTCGCAACGGCATCGGCATGAAGCATGCGCTTGAAAACCGTATCATCGGCACGAAGAGCCGCGGCGTGTATGAGGCGCCGGGCATGGAAGTGCTCTCCTGGGGGCTCAAGTACATCTACGAGGGCGTCATGGACCGCCGCTCCGCGTTGCTCTTCCAGCGTCTCTCGAAGCTTGTCGCCGACCAGATCTACGACGGCCGCTGGTTCGATCCTGCCACGCAGGCGGCGCGCGCCGCCATTCAGGTTTGGGCGGACAAGGCGACGGCGGAGGTCACGCTGGGGCTCTACAAGGGCAACATCTTCTTCGAGTCGCTGAAGGGGCTGAAGGCCACGATCTACAACGAGGCCGACAGCTCGATGGAGGCCTCCAACGGACTCAACCCGCATTCGTCGCAGGGCTTTGCGGAGATCCAGTCCGTTGAAGCCAAGATGCTCGCCAAGAGCGGACAGATCAAGGTCTGAGCCGTATGCGGGCCGGCGGCGTGAGAGGGTGGATGTTGATGGGCATTGCCGCGTTTGGCGTGGCGGCCCTCGCCGTCGAACCTGTCGGCCTCTACGATTATCCCCGCCTGCATGTGCCGCACACGCTTCTGCGCGTGCAGCTCATGCAGGCTGTGCGTTCTGGCAACATCACGAACATGGAGGCCGTCTGCCGGAAGGGGATTGAGCTGATGCCCGGCGACGCGACCTGGCAGTACAACCTCGCCTGTGCGCTCGCCTACCGCGCCACGCCGGATGCCGCCTTGGATGCCTTGGAGAAGGCGGTGAAGGCCGGTTTCCGGAATGCCAAGGTCATTGAGGAGGACAACGATCTCAAGCGTATCTCCTCGAACGTCCGTTTCAAGGCGATCGTGCAGGAGGCGCGGGAGACCGCCGATCTGCCCGTGCCTGGCGTGCCGCTCCAGAAAACTGCCCGTCTCACGAAGGGCACGAAGCTGGTCCTCACGAAGCAGAATCTCATCTGGGACTTTGACCGGGGGCTGTACCTCGCGAACTTCAAGTTCCTGCGCGGCGTGGGCGAGTCCGCCGAGGCGCGCGCCGCGCTGTATGACGGGCCGGCGAAGGAGCTGATGGCCGCATGGTTGGCGGACGGCACGGCGGCGGGCAACGGCGGCGATCTCTACATCAACCGCGACCGCGACCATTCGCGCGTGAAGATTGAACTGTTTCCGCTGCTCTCGGAGCTCCGTTTCGAGGGCGAGGCGAAGAAGAAGGATGTCGATAAGGCCCTCCCGAACATGCTTTATCCCGGTGCGGCCGTGGTGGGCAACGCGTCGCTTGCCATCATCACCACAAACGATTCCTGCTCGCTTGTGCGCATGGCTCTTCAGGATCCTGTCGCGATGTTGGCGCTCCAGCAATGCTATCTCGATAACCAGTTCTGGGTGTTTCCCGCCCACAAGGACTTTGATCCCGCGACGGGGCTCGACCGCTTTCAAGGTGTGACGCCTTGCGCACTTCAGTCCGTCGGCTCCAGCGGCTCCGACCGTTATTACGTCCGGGCGGCGCTCGCGGCCGCGTCTGCGCTTCATCCTGACACGAAAAAGGCCGTGCTGGAACGCAAGCTTTTCGGTCCGTTGATGCAGTACCTCCTTCGGCGCACGCGCAAGGGCGTGGAGACCGAGGATGACTATCTTTCCGAAAAGGCGCATCCGACGGCGTTCGATCGCGCCACGCTGGATGCGGAGCGGGTGGTTCAGCTGGCGCATGGACTTGAGCCGAAGACCGTGCCGCCGATTGCGGTGCCGCTTTCGGCGTTCGTGCCGGTTCAGCCGACCGATCTGGAGCGGGAACTTGATTTCCGCTTTGTGCCGTTCGGCGTCGAGGCGGGCGACGTCTCATTCACGTGGCGTGTGGTGAAGGGCGACGTCAAGCGCGTGAAGATCACGCCGGGACAGAGTGGTGCCGTCCATCTTTCCGTCGATTGCCGCGAACTGACCAACCGATTGGACGTGGCCTGCTTTGCGCGTACCTCGACGAGTGCCTGGGGCGCACCGTCGTTCATCTGCATTTATCCCGCGAATGTGCGTTGAAAAGTTTAAGGGTTGAAAAGTTGAAAAGTCGAAAGGCGAAATCCAAGTTATTCTTTGAGCGAAGTCACAGTTCCAAAACAGTCCTCCGCGTCTCCGCGCCTCAGCGTGAGATAATTTAACCATCAACTAACAACTACAAACTATCATGAAAAAACTTGAAGTTGCGATTGTCGGATTCGGTTTCATGGGGCGCACCCACTATGGCGTGTGGAAGAAGCTCCGCAATGCGCGCGTGGCCTGCGTGTGCGATTCGAATCTGGCGCAGATCAAGGCCAAGACGAAAGGCAACCTGAACGTCGCCGACGACTCGGATCTGCCGCCGTCTGTGCGCGTCTATGACAACTTCGACAAGATGCTTGCCGCCGAGAAGCTCGATGTGGTGGACATCACCTTGCCGACGCCGCTCCACGCGCCGATGGCGATCCAAGCGTTGAACCGCGGACTGAACGTCCTCTGCGAGAAGCCAATGTCGATCGATGCGAAAACGTGCGACCGGATGGTCGCCGCCGCGCGGAAGGCGAAGGGCAAGCTCATGGTGGCGCAGTGCGTGCGCTACTGGCCCGAACACCGCGTGCTGGAGAGCTACATCCGCTCCGGAAAGTTCGGACGCGTGATCGCCGCCGACTTCACCCGTTTCTCCCCCGCGCCGGGCTGGAACCGGGGCGGTTCCTGCTGGTTCCTCGACGAAAAGAAGTCCGGCGGAGTGGCGCTCGACATGCATCTTCATGATACGGACGAGATCCACCATCTCTTTGGTCTGCCGAAGCAAGTCATCTCCCATTCGCATTGTCACAAGGATGGCTGGACCGATTTCATTTCCACCACCTACGGCTATAGCGACAAGGTGGTGACGGCCTCGTCCAGCTGGGCGATGGCGCCAAGCTTCGTGTGGGAATCCGGTTTCCGCGTTGTGTTTGAGCGGGCGGTGGTGGTGGCGAACTCCCATGCCGCGACGCCGCTCATCGTCTATCCCGAGAAGGGCAAGCCGTTTTCGCCCAAGCTTCCGAAGCCGTCCGGCTACGAGACGGAGATTCGCACGTTTGCCGCCTGGGTTGGCGGCGATGCGAAGGTGGCGCCGGTGACAGCCGAAAGCGCCCGTGATTCCGTCGCTATCGTCGATGCCGAACGCAAGAGCGCGCGCACCGGCAAGCCGGTGCGTCTCGTGCGTGATCCCCTTGGGCATACCAGTCGCCTCGACAGGACACGCACGCGGCGTCGCCTTTTGTTTGGGCAGGGAGAGCAAAGCTCGTCAATCTAGAAGAGAAACAGAAGGGACAAAACATGATGTTGCGTATGAGAATCCTTGGTGTGTCGGTTGCGGCGTTGGCCGCATTCGCGGTAATCGGCGTGGCGCACGGAAAAACGGTCAGTCTGTCGCCATTGGGCGGAAGTGGTGCGTCTGTCACAGCGGATGAAGGCGATACCGTCAAGGTGCTGGGGCGCGGCGTCGGCACCACGAGGGTGGTAGCATTGAAGGACGCCTATCGCGATGCCATCGAGCGTGCCATTGGGCTTTACGTCGATGCTGAAACGGTGGCGGAGAACGACCAACTTATAAACGACCAAGTATTAACCCATTCTAATGCCTATATCACGGACTACCGCGAGTTAGGAGAAGACAAACTTGATGGTGGTCTCATCCAGCTGCGCATTCTTGCCACGGTGAAAAAACGCGCACTCACGACAAAACTCTCCGGCGTGATGCCGACGCAGACGATTGCGCTCAATAGTGCCGGACTTCAGAATGCCCATGCTCAGCTTGTCACCAAGGAGAAGCGCGCCGAAGACGCCGCCGCGCTCCTTAAGAATGCGCTGGATGGCATAAACCCCATGAAGTCACTCATGGTCGCCAATATTCGCCCGGAGACGCAGAAGATCGTTACGGCTGACGATAATGCTGGCGGTTATTCCATGAAGGGCGGAGGTGGTCGTGGTGGCAGAGGCGGTCGCGGCAGGGGCGCGACGGGCGAGCCCAATGCCAACAGCGTGACCCTGCGCTATCTTTTTGAGGTCAGACTCGACCGCGAGAAATACTTCTCTGAGTTCGTGCCTAACCTCAAGAAGGTTCTAGACCAGATATCGCTGACGCCGCCGAAGGAGATTCGCTTGACAGAGCTAATGCCCACAAGTGACCATCGCTGCCGACGTCGCGCAGAAGTACTTCAGAAATACATTTCCGGTGAATACTATTGCGACGACTTAAATTGGATTGCCGACACTCAGAGCGCCGCCGCTTTAAGTATCGGATACAGCGATTCTTCCACTAGGGAATTCAAGGCGTTTCTTGACCCGCTACATGTCTACTCCATCTTGTGGAAAGGTGAAAACTGGATGTGGCAGTTCAGTTACAACCTTGAATACCGCCCCATATCCAGCGACCCTGACTTTAAGTTTGGCAGAAACTTCGACATGGGCAAAACCAAAAACAGCGTCTATTTCGCGCTGATTACCTCGCTCAACGAAAAATGTTCGAACGGCAAGGTGACGATGTACGAGCTGGACAAGTCTGTTGGCCCAGTGCTCAACGCTTGGCACAGGGACTTGCTTGAAGATGGCTGGGATCCAGAAGCGTCTTGGAAGCAGGGCAAGCTGAAGACCACCAACTATGAAATTGTTCTTCTCGACAAGAGCGGAGATGAGATAGGCGCCTATCCGTGGCAGATTCCGAACAACGCTCTGATTAATGTAAAGTTCGCGGAGGGACCTCGTCCAATCCGTAACGGTGTTGACGGGATGGTGTATGCTACGCCGTTCGTCGGCTGCTTTGGCGAATGCCTCATCCAGTGGCGCGACTTCGTTCTGGAAAAGGACGCCCTCGCCAAGATTGCATCGGTGAAGATCGAACTCGCTGACTAATCGTTTGATTTTTTAAACTCACAAAAGGAGAAAACAAAAATGAAAAGACTGCTGATAGGATCATTGTGCGTCGCGGCTGCGGTGCAGTTCGCGAGCGCGGAGGAGTTCGGCGCGGCAACCGACAAGGCTGGTGCGGCCGTGGTTGCCGAACAGGAGGCGATGGAGTCCGCGCCGTCTCTTCAGGCGAGCGACAAGAGCGCCATGGAGGAACTGGACGCTTATATAAATGCGGAGCGAGAGAAGAACCCCGATTTCGTTGTTGACCGTAAGGACAGAAAAAACAACAGGTTCATTGTCAAGGAGAAGATTTCGTTTACCGTTCGTTCGCAGGATGTTGGCAAGAAGTATCTTCATCTTCGCGAGGGTATGATGTCGCTTTTGCTCCTCAAGGCTAAAGTGAAACTTGCTCGTTTGAGGTCCGGTCAGATTGACGCTAAGAAGTTGTCGGTGGACGACGACGAATCGACTACACTTACGAGGGAACTTAAACGATATGCAGATCTCGAAATGGTCGGAACGACGGTTCTCGAACAGTACGAATCTTGCCAGAAGGAGGATGACGTTTACAAATGCCAGATCGCCATTCTTATGTCATGGAGCAAGGAAAACGAGACTGTCGCAAAGGCGATACAGCTTGCCTTCTCCAATCCTTCCGTAAAGCCAGTTCGTCTCCCGTCCGGAAAGAACTCAATCGATGGTTGGATAGCCAAGAAGAGACCAGCGCTTGGCGAATGGCTTGGGCCTCGCCGGTATGTTGACAAGGACGGCGAAGTTTGGTTCCTCGGTATCGCGTCTGCCCCGTACGAGAAGAACGAAAGGCGCAACGACAAGAGCATCGAAGAAGCACGGATGCTGGCCGAGGCTGAAGTTGCATGGTCGTTGTTCGGTGATGTCAAGATGACTAATACACTTGAGAAGACAATGAAGGTTCTGAACGGGAAGGATCTTGACGACCTCACCGACGAGGAGAAGGCGACGTTTGGCAGGAAGCTTGTCCAGACGATGCGCGAAGAAACCTCCATGGAAACGGCGGGAATGATTTATCCGTTTGAGGGCCAGGTTAAAGACGCTTCGGGACAGAAGATCAATGTCGTTGTTGCGGGAATAAGCGTACAAAACAAGCGCGAGGCATTAAACGACCTTCGCGAGAGCGAGGATACGGCGCGCGAGGTTAAGGCTGGACGCGCTCAGGAGCGGGCAGCCCGAGAGGGCAAGATAGGAACGCCAAAGAAAGTAAATTCCGGTAATGCGACTTTGAATGGTGGTTCGGCAACGTCTGCGAAGCCTGCTGCGGAAAAGAAGGGACGTCTTGGGACAGGTGTGCGCCACTTCTCGAGCGATGATGAATAATCTCTCAAAGACAGTCGCTTTGATTGCGTGCGCTTCCTTGTCGGCGGAGGCTTTTGCCTTTGCCGCCGAGGAGGCGCATCGCCTCTACGCGGAGCATTACATTCACACGCCTCCGTCTGTGCAGGAGTGCGGTGAATACTTGTTTGTCATCGTGGAAGGCGCTGTCCCGAAAGATCGTCATGGAGATGCGACGCGGGAGATTATGGAAGCCCAGTTGGCGGCTCTGGAAAATTACGTTGGCAGCGGAACTTTCGGGTATGTCTCACCATTCAGCGCCAGATTGACGGAGAGATTGCGCCCGAAGGGTAGTTTTGAGATTTCTTCGTCTCCGGTCGTGACAGTCGAGGAAAATGTCGGCGAAAAGCGTTTTCGCGAGGCGTCGGCATTTGCCGCCGGACCGATTAAAGCAGAACGCGAGCGGCTGCTTCAGAAGAAGCCGTCGCGTCGTTCGGTAGGAGCATGGGCGAAAGATTTGTCTGCGTTGCTTGAGAAGTGTCCGAGCGATGAGATGCGGGGGCGCATGATGTCCGAAGCAGGGCTGTTTCTGCCGCTTCTGTTCGGGCCGGAGCATTCCATGCAGTGTGTTGATGTTGCGGTTGATGGCGTGGCGGTGGAGAAACTGTTCTACGAATGGAACGGAAAGGCAAAAACGCAGGGCGAGTGCGAATCGGCTCTTCGCGTATTGCCGACATTTTCCGCAGCGCATCGGCGGCTGGCGGAGATGGCACGGATGAAAGGGAATCTCGTGTCTGTCGTGGATGAGTTGATCAAGACTGGCGTTGCCGGAGAAGTAGATGAAGTGGTCTTGAAATCTGTGTTGGGTGACCTTGCGACAGCATCCGGCAGTGATGTCTGGCGGGAATTTGCCGAGTTGCGTCAAAGTTGCCTAAGTGCAGACTTGCTGCGTGTCGCTGACCGCTCTGACATCGGTAATTGTGTGCGGAGATCGCTTGGTCGGGTGAAGTTTGACGGCAAGACGGATAGCGAGTCCGAGCAATTGTTCAAGTCCGCAAAAGAGTTGTTCGTAAGCGGACGAAGTCTTCCGCAGATAATCAGAGATCTTGAGCTTTCACTTGCGAGAAATCCCGGGTCGATTGCTGCATGGCGGCTCTATGGGGACGCGCTTCGGACGGACAAGCGTTGGGTGGCGGCGATCCTTGCGTACCATGAGGTGCTGTCTATCGATGTTGGCGACATTGAAGCGATATATGGAGTAACGCGATGCTATGAGGCAATGGGGCTCAAGAAGTTGGCTGCCGCTGCTACATGGTGGGGCATTGTCGCATCAACGGATGGTTCGTTCCGAGATGAATTCGCGGGAATGTTGAAGAGGGTTTATCCAGATGCGTTTCTTTAGACCTTGCCTGCTTCTCGTGGCACTACTTGCCTGCAATTTTCGCATCGCTTTTGCGGAAGGTTCGACAAAGTCCATACGTGAAGGATTGAAGGAAATTCTTGCCGAGCAGGGATTTTCGGAAGGTGTGGACAGAAAGACGCGGGCCGTTGTCGCCATTGGTGTTTCCTGGAGCCAGAAGGAACCTGAACTAGTTGCTCGTGCATTGGCGGCAGGGCGGATTTCCTGTCTGTTGAATGGTGCCGAGTTGCGGGCAATTAGAAATGCGGTTGAAGATGGTGATGGGGCAGTCGTCTCGATTGTAGTCAAAAAGGTGTCGGAAGGGTATGTCACTGGAGTGCGTGAAGTTGCGCGGGTGACTCGCAGGGATGGCAATGGTCGATTGGCGGTTGGGATAGCTCTCAGGTGGACTTTAGATCAAGAAATCGAGGCGGCAAAGTCTGTGTCCGTCCCACGAAAAGAGGCGGACGCACTAGAGAAGGAGCTAAGCGCCGTTGATCATATATCTCGGATGGCTGGGCCGCAATTCTGGATAGACAGCAGGAAGAAGCATTCGTGGCTGCTTGGGATTGGTGTGCATGAAATTAAGTCGGCGGACGCTAAAAGCATTCGTACGGCGATTCGTTTGGCGCAGGTCAAAGCGCGAAGATACCTTTCGTTCCATTTCTGTCAGTATGATTGGGATGCCAAGGCCCTCAAGCGAGAATTCCGCGAGAATGATGCAACGCTTGCGAGTGAGCTTGATTCGCTTCACATTGTAAAGAGCAAAGGTGTCATCGCGCCAGGCTTCGGTGTGAAAGACGTCTACGAGGACATCGTAGTCGAAAATGGTCACCGCTTTGCAGTTTGCGTAGCTTGCATTGTCAGTGATGTTGAACAATAACAAAATAAAGGAGTTGTATCATGAGAAGTAGTATCGTTCGTTGTTTTGTGGCATCGATGTGGGCAATTTTCCTTTCGGCAGTTCTTTTTGCACAGGACGCTGAGCAGCTTGTAGATGTTGTCGCCACGGGATATGGCTCGACAGTGCGCGAAGCGACCAAAGCCGCGTTTCGCGCAGCCGTCGAGCAGGTAGTAGGAACGATGGTGGACGCGACGACGCTTGTAGAAAACGACAAGCTTATTGAAGATGAAATACTGTCGTATTCGGCAGGGATGATTGCCACGGCCAAGACGGTTGGCGAACCGAAGAAGTCAGCGGATGGTATCTATTCGGTTAAGGTCAAGGCCCAAGTCAAGAAAAACCGCTTGCAGGAAAAGCTACGCGCCGCGTCCGCCGTGAATATCACACTTGATGGCGCAGACCTATTCGCTCGCATGACAGCGGCAAAGGATAATCTTACAGACGCCGAGGCGATGATCAAGGCTGTCCTCGCCAAGCACAAAGACTGTGTTGTAGCCGAGCCCATTCTTGGAAAGAACGGCAAGCCCTCAATCGATATCGACCCTAAGACGGGGGAGATCTTCGTGAATGTGCGTGTGCGTGTTGATCAGGTGAGATACACACAGTTTGTCAATGAGGTTGTTGAAAAGATTGGCTCAATGGCGACGAGGACAATAAAATTCAAGCCAAGGGACTACACGCCTGGTAAACGTTTCTCTCTAGGATATTTTGGGAATGACCGTACAGACCGCAAGGGTGGCTGGTTGATTGTTATGAAAAGTTTGAAAACAGGATCTGCCGTTGCTCTTCAGGCGGACAAGAACATCCTCAATTCCGTTTTCCAGTGCCTTGATACAGGATCGCTTGCGGTAGAAGCGACGCTTTACGATTCGGCCGGTTCGGAAATATCCCAATCTCAGAAAGCATTATGCCCCAGAAGGTGCGAAGAAGGCAATATGGAGTATCTGTCGCTATTTGCTCTTAATATAACACATCCCAAGGACGATTCACTTGGGTTTATACTGCCGTTTTATGATGCCGATTCGTCACTTCACTCAGGAAATGGATGGGAGTGTGAAAACGGTCGGTCGGTTGGTGAGTTTAAAATATCTCTTGGTACATTCGCTCCAGAAGAACTGAAGTCCGTAGGACCGCTAAAAATCAAAGTTGGGCACATGAAGGGCAACCAGTTTTCAGAGTAGGGGAGCGATGGTCATGGTACATCCTGTTTTAGTCATTCGAATGCGGAAGAATCATGCGAAGCTATAAAAGGGAATCCTAGCATGAAAAAGTCTGTGCGAACAGTAGTTGTTTCTGCGGTGAGTCTTGCTGCGCTGGTTACGCTTTCGGCTGCGGTGCAGCACTACTGCTGCAAGTACTGTGGGCATAAGACGACGTCGGTGAACAGTTTGACGGCGTCGCTCTGCTAGCGCCACCCCGATGGCCCCGGCAAGGGCCGCCACGCGCTCTATGAGGGCGGCGAGAAGGAGAGCTATGTCTGCAAATACTGCGGACATAAGGCCACTTCGATAGCCACGCTCACCTCGTCCAAGTGCCAGCGCCATCCGGACGGTCCGGCGAAAGGTCGCCACGCGCCGGCGCTGTAGGGGGTCCTCGCGACTGTGCGCTCCCGCTGCCACCTTGGGAGGGTGCTCTCGGCGAGCGCGCCGCAGCAACGGACGGGACGTTCGTTGTCCCAGTGGCGGTGGCGAGTCGTGAGGCGGGCGAAGTCCGGAGAGCGTGGAGGCGAGTCGTGAGGCGGGCGAAGTCCGGAGTGAGCGATAGCGAGTCGCGAGGCGCGCGAAGTCCGGAGAGTGCGGGACAATCCTCAACCGGCATTGCTTCAATTTCTGTGCGCGGTAGCGGATTCTGTGGCGGGCGAAGTCCGGAGTGAGCGATAGCGAATGGAGGTCTGAGCCTAGAGACGCGCACCTCGTCAATGTAGCCGGATGTAGCGCGAGAGCTTAAGCGAGAGAGTGCTTTCGAGCGAGGGGAGATCATGCGGCGAAAGTGAGATCAGTTTCTTCGACGCCCGCTGATAGAGATGCAGCTTGTGCTCGTGTCTTTCGTTGTACTCCGGCGTGTCCATGCCCCAGTATTCAATGTAGATGTCGAACTCCGGCAGATAGAAGTCGGGCCGGATCAGGTCGCCTTCGGCGATGCGGTAACGGTCGTCGTAGATGTAGGCGATCTTTTGGGCGGCAAGCCACTCTGCGATGCGTTTCTCGCCCATTGACTGGACGGCGGTGCCGTCGGTCGTCCGTCGACGCTTTGCCTCTTCGACATTTCGTTCGAAGTTGACGTTTTCGAGCTGGATTTCGTCGAAGCAGTGGCGACAGTAGGGGCGACCGTAGCGGTCGAGGGATTTTCGCGATTCCTCCGCCGAGATGTGTCGGCGGCATCGGTTGCAGATGTCGTTTCGCAGACCTTCGCGCTTTCTTTCGTACTCATCGACGGCGGCGATCAGTTCGGCGGCGGCGCGGCGCACATAGTCCGGCTGGGTCGTGTCTCGGGCAAGATCCTTGATGCCGTCGATCGGTCCCATGATCCGCTGCGGGCACTTGGCCAACGCCTTGAGTGCGTACTGGCGGACCTGCGGGGCTGGGTCTTTTTCGGCGAGGCTCAAGAGATTGACGGAGAGAGTCGTATCCTTGTGGCGTTCGGCGATTTTGCCGGCGGCGCTAGCCGCGAGCCGGCGGACGTCTGGGAAGGGGCTTTCGAAAAGCTGCTGGAGCTCGTGCTGGGCGCCTGGCGGATCTTCGCGTCCAAGTTGGAGGGCGCGTTCGCGCTGCTGATGCAACAGCTCTTTTTTCGGGTCGTTTGCCATTGATCTCGTTTCCATTCAATCTCGTCCTCCATTCGCTGGCGCTCATTTCGGACTCGAGGGGGGCTCTGCCGTCGAATTCCTCTGCTCACCTACTGCCGCATTCCTCGATCGCTCATTTCGGACTCGGGGAGGGCATCTGCCGTCGCATTCCTCTGCTCGTCTGCCGCGTTCCCGCTGGCGCTCATTTCGGACTCGGGGAGGGGGGGGAGGTTCTGCTCATCTGCCGTCGCATTCCTCTGCTCACCTACTGTCGCGTTCCTCAGCTCACTTCCTGTCGCATTTCTCTGCTCGTTTGCCGCGTTCTCCGCGATCGCTCGGGGGAGAGAGAGGGGATTAGGCGAGGATTTTGGCGAGACGGGAGACGGCCTCTTCGACGTTGGCGCGCGAGTTGAATGCAGAGATGCGGATGTAGCCTTGCCCGTTGCGTCCGAAGCCGGCGCCTGGCGTGGTGACCACGTTGGCTTCGTTGAGGAGACGATCGAAGAATTCCCAGCTGTCGCCCTTGACGTTCACCCAGAGGTAGGGCGAATCCGTGCCGCCGATCACGTCGTAGCCGCGTTTGACCAGGGCGTCCTTCACGATCTTCGCGTTTTCGAGGTAGAAGTCGATGATCGCCTTCGTCTGCGCCTGGCCCTCCGGAGTGTGGACGGCCTCGGCGCCGCGCTGCGTCACGTAGCTGCAGCCGTTGAACTTGGTCGTCTGGCGGCGCGTCCAGAGCGGGCGCATCTCGACGGGCGTGCCGTCCGCCGCGTAGGCGACGAGTCCCTTGGGCACCACGGTGTAGCCGCAGCGCACGCCGGTGAAGCCGGCTGTCTTGGAATAGCTCCGGAATTCGATGGCGCAGCTGCGCGCCCCGGCGCATTCGTAGATGGAGTGCGGGAT
>CACZCD010000102.1 GCA_902779565.1 uncultured bacterium
CCCAACCACACCCCATTCCGTGAAGTTGCCGCGATCAGACCGGTACGCATCGGCCTCATAGTCCCAGAGGAGCGTGCGGTCGCCGTCGAGCATTGAGAAATGTCGGCGGACCTCTTCCGACGTCCAGGTGGCGTAGAAATCCCAGCCGGGGATGATCGCCACACTTTCGGGATGCCGCATCTTGGCTTCCGCGAGAACCTTACGGTCAATTTCAGACTTCTTTGCGAAGTTCTCGGCCGGGTCAGTGGAGAGCCTGCGCTCACCAAGTCCCATCACGTGAAGAATAGGAGCATGCCCACCATCGTACTGGGCGATAGCGGTTTCCGTCAGTTTCCAATAGGCGTCAAGCCATTTCTGCTTGCGTATGTCCCACACAAGGCCCGTATTTTCGCTATAGGCGGAACTCGACTGCTTGACGAAGTCCGGCTTCATCTTTTCGAGAAATTCCACCGGAGTGCGCGAATACCAATGCGTCATGGACCCGCAGTCCTCGGGCGACAGAAGGCCACGCGCGGCTGCATAGGACATCACCTTCTCCCTCAGCTTTCCACGATATTCGAGTGACCAGAAGAGCGAACGGTTGTTATAGTCCTTGCCACGTCCGACAAGCGGCTTAGAAGGATCAGGATAGGGGCACACATCGGGAAACGCCCTCTGGAACACGTCATCCTGCCCGATGCGCAGCATGAACGTATTGAGCCGCTTCTTAAGGCACCAGTCGAGCTCCTTTTTCCATTCATCGAAGCCCCAGTGTTCGGCCTGAAAACGTGTGAGGCCGCGATGCGCGAAATAGCGAATCGCCCGATACTCATAGCGGGACCTCTCGCGCACGTCAAGATCCGAACAGTCGATGGTAGCCTTCTTCGGCACGATATCGCCATCCCAAAACCAACGGCAACCGCCACGCCGCTCGAGGAAGTCGTAAACGGCATACATCACGGCGCGAGCGTTTGCGCCTGTGAACGCCACGCCTTCGCCATCGGTGACGATCCTGTATTCGTCATGGACGGCGTCAAGAGCGCGGTCTATCGCAAAGCTCGCCCTGGGCGCCTTCTTCCCGGTTATCTCCCGGCAATAGCGTTCGTATTCAGCGGACGCCGCGGCAGGCACTTTCGTCGCAGATGTTTCCGAGTTGCATTCACTCTTGCGGTTTACGCCACAGCTCGCCAACAGCACAGCCCCCAAGATGGCTGAACAAATATTCATTTCCGTTCTCCTTTTTCAACCAACAATGCTAAATCACCTTATCATTACTTTAAGGCCGCAGGTTACGATCTCTATCCGTCCATTCCAGACACGCGCCTTGTATTTCGTGGAAATCCGGCCACCATTTAAAGCGACACCCCATCCGGAAATGTTTTCAAGCCCTTCCGTCGCGGAGAACATACCGGGCAGGGTCATCGAGCTGCCTACAGCTGCATTGACGACATTCAGCACGCCATCCTTCGCAAACGCAACGTTATCCAGCGCCCACCCGTTCCCAGACGCGTCAGCGGTCAACGCATCAATCTGGATTGGTTCGTTCTCCACGCGCAGTGTTCCGCCGGAGTATATCGTGACAGCAACCGCATTCGTCAGCCGGTACGGCTCGGCGCGGTCAAATGGACACGGATTCGCACTCGTCGTCGCACTTGCCCATGCGTTGCTACCGTGCCACCAGCGCGGAGACGCATCCAATACAGGCAAAGGCGCATTTGTAGCCGTATAAACTTCGCTCCAGAAAACGCCGTCGGAGCTTGCGGACATGGAAAAAATCCTTGGGCAGGTGAACCATGCGTTTTGCTTGTTGTATCCCATGGCCCAATCGAACGCGACTATGGGCGGCGTGCCGTTCGTCATGCGAAACACGAGCGAAAGCCATGTTGTCTGGTCTTTCGGTGTATAGGCCTTTACGCCATTAACGTTCCAGATTGTGGAGCGTGAGTTGTCACAGAGATTCACCGGTGTATTGGCAGAATAGGTACTGTTTGTCACCACCCTGGAAACGGGCATTCCGTATGCCACTTGCCCCGGATCGAGGGTGCCGGCATTCTCACCGACCTGGTCTTTCGCCCCCATCATAAAAGAGTGATTATGTCGGACACCGTTTCCGTCAAAAAGGCCAAACTCGCCCATCGCCTGGGTCTTGGCGTTGCTTACGATGTTGGATATCACGGCCCATGATTCCTTGAGCGTGTATCGGTACCAGCTGAAAGGCCTCCCGTTTTCGACTACAAGCGTCCCGTTGGAGACCGTTATCCCGCCCGAGAACGCAAGATCACCGCCGATCGTCCATGTGCCGGAACCTTCCTTGACGATCCCAAGCGGGCCCGCCCCCTCTCCATCACAGATGTTGCCGAGGCGATTCGCCGATCCTTCGCCGTCGAGCGCAAGCACCCCTCCGGACGCACCGATGCTCGACACGTTGCAGAACCGGAACCTGTCGGTGCCGGCGTTACGCAGTCTGGCACGGCCAGAGATCGCCATCGGACGGGTGACACAGGTGGCATTGCTCCCGCCAGTGTATTCAAACGTGCCTTCCTTCTCCGCCGAGTCGCCTCCACCCACAAGGAAAGCGTGTGAAACCGGCGGATGAAGTTCATCGTCAACAGGTCCGGTGTACGGATCTCTCAGCATCTTCGCAGTGCCAAGCGAACACACATCTCCAAACTCGCCTATGGAATCGAATCTCAGCGTTCCGTCCTCGACCGCAATACCGCCGGACATCTTACGATCGGCATTGCTCGCAAGCCGCCAGATTCCCGTTCCTGCCTTCGTGAGATGGAACGTATAGTTCGTGCCGTTTCGCGATGCGGCAGGAGTGCTTCCGGCAAGAACGCACTCCACGACATTCGAGCCTGAAAGCGCAACCCGTTGCATCTGCACGGAGGCATCGGTATTGTCCTTCAGGGAAAGTGCACCATTGAACGTAACGCCGCCGTATGCACCGCCGTCAAGGGTGGCCGGTGCCGTAGAGCTGTTGCTGATCTGGATGGCTCGGTCGGTGGACTGCAAGGCGTCGCCAAGCACGAGAAGCCGGCCCGATCCGCTGCTGCCAAGCTCTATCGTCGGAACATTCGCCCCGATGGACGCGACTTCGTTCTTGTTCCCTATCATCTTGAGGCCGAGCGTTCCGCGTCCATCGATCGCGTCGTTGTCGCCGTAATTGTAGATTCCGTAAACGGAACAGTTGTTTTGCGTGCCGGTCAATCGCAGGTCACCATACAGCGAAAGCGATATCTTACCTTGAATCCGTCCGGAGAATTCGCTGGGGCCGGCCGTCACCGTAAGCCGGCTCGTACTGCTGTACAGATTTGTTATGAGTCCGGAACCGGAAATTGTGCTGCACTGGCTGATCGCGCCGTTCCCGAAAAGGACGAGCGTGCCGGAATCCCCGACCTCCGCGTTGCGCCAGAAATGGGATTTGCCGTTTTCTGCATTCTGCGGGAACTTCACCATCCCGTTCTCTATCTTCCAATCAGCGTTGAACTCGAAGTGGCGTCCGGTGCTGTCGAGCAGGTCAGCTGCGCCGGTAGATGTGAGCGATAGCGTTCCGCCACCTTTCTTGACCACAGTCGGAAAGTACGATCTGCCGGCGGCGAGAGCGAACATGGAGGACATGGTCGCGTCATTCGCTATGTCGATTTCAACCACCGCTTGACCATTGGCTGCGCCGACGATCTTGCCGACATTGGCAAATGTTCCAATGTTCGCGTCCGTGATCCGCCAAACGGTGCCGTTGGCGCAGTACAGCACATCGGAGGAACCCGAGGGAAGACTTGTCGCCGTCTCGCCCGTATCGCGTAGGGTGTATTTGGTTTTGTCCGTGGGATCGTCAGTCCCCGTTCCCTGCCACTCGTAGTCCACAGGGAACGCCGCCATGAAAACCATGGCAACGAAGAACAACATCCAGCGCTTCATTGATTTGTTCATTTTGTTTTGCCCTTTCTTTCTTGGGATTCGGTTAGATCGAACAGATTGTGGATAGACCTGCGGATTGCGGAAGACGTCAGGCTTTCGCTCTCCACCGCCACGGACACCCTGTCCATCGAAATGTTCTTCACGCAGTCAAGCATCATCGGCCCTCCCTTTTCCACGGTGCCCGTGACGTTCTCGAGCCGCACGTTCTCCACCGGCGAATCGGCGGTGCCCTGGAGCATGATTGGCTTTGCGCTCTTGAACCGGAGATTGCGGAATGTGGTGTTTCCGTAGGAGCGGAGCTTTATGCCTTGATCCACAAAGAACATGATGGGATAGCCGGAAAGATCCATCGTGCAGTCTTCGAACACGATGTTCTCCATGGCGTTGTGGCCTCTGTTCGGGAGTCGAAGATACCTGAACGGGTGGCCGCACTGCACCCCATTCCGCCCAAGAAACGCGCAATTCTTGAAAAGCGCATTGCGTATGAGACCATCTGACGGACATCCGAGCCGCACCCCTTGGCATGCGCTGTGCAAGACGCAGTTCGACACCACAAGATCCTCGCCGAGCTCGTCGTAGAGGTTGCCGTCCGGCGCAGTGATGGCCCGGAACACGATACTGTCGTCTCCGGTGCGGAAATCGGAATCGCCTACTCTGATGCGCTTGCAGCCGTCGAAATGGAGACCGTCGTTGTTGATCATCTTGATGTCACCATGTATTTTCAGACGGGAGACCTCTATATCCTCGCAGTTTCGCATCCAGCACGTCCAGCCCGGTGAATCCTTGAACGTGACATCCGTGAAACGCACGTGGCGGCACTTGTAGAACTGCAACATGCGCGGCCGGGGCGTAGGGGGCTTCTCATATCTTATGCTCCACGGCGGCACGTTGGTGTTGTAGAACATCGGCCCTTGTCCGTCTATCGTTCCACCCCCGGTTATGGCAACGTCCTCGGCGTCCATGCACGATATGAAAACCTTGGTGCATTTCTCGGGCTGCTTGCCGATCCTCGGGTCGTCGACGTCATCGTACTTGTTGAAATCTGAATGCCCAAGAATCGTGGTGCCTTCCGGCACATGAAGTTCCACATGGCTTTTCATGTACAGCGTGCCGCTGACATACGTTCCCTTCTCAAGCACCACTCGCCCTCCGCCCGCCGCATGGGCCGCGTCAATTGCCGCCTGTATCGCCTTGCCATCGTTCGCTTTGGGGGCGAAGTCCGCAGCGCCTGCGACAAGTGCCGCCAGAGCAACCGCTGCCGATGTCATCCTATTCTTCATGCCTTTGGCCTCCGTTTCAGATAAAGGTCGGTCCGTTCATCGACAAGCCGCGCCTCGGACGTATCGAACCTGGCTACAAGATCAGGTCTCTCGGACAGGAATGCCAGCTCATGCGCCACAGCGTCGCGACAATTCTTGAAGGATGCCGAATCAAGACCAGTTACACGAAGCATCTTTGAGAGATCCACCTTCCGGTCGAGCATGCGATCCGTGTAGATCATCTGCCGATGCATGTACGTGTTTGGCGTAGCGTATTCGAGATAGTCCTCAACTGGTACCCACTCGAACCGTGCCCCCAGAAACTCCTCGTAATACGAAGCGACATCGCCCCACGTAATCGTCTCCGGGGTGCCGAGCGTGAACGCCTCGCACAACGCCGAATCCTTGCCGACAAGGTGCGCTATCTCACGGCCTGTGTTGCCACCCCAGCCCACACCCGCTGTTTTGTGGCGGCATTCGACCGGAAGCACCACCGGTCGTCCATTCTTCGGACGAAACAGCAGCGCGTATGCGCCCACTGTCACAAGATCAAGTCTGTAGTGCGTGAATGCTATCAAGGGCCGTATGACCGTCCAGTTCCGTTTGCCAGACGCGGAAAGGATCCGTTCCCCCTTCGCCTTGGGAATCGCATAGTCGTCCCTCGAAAGAAACTCTTCATCTTTCGTTACATCAAGCCACTGCGGCGTCGATTCCGTCACCACTCCATCGCAGTCTGAATACGTGCGGTAGCTTGAGAGAAATACGAACTGATCCGTATGCTCAAGCAGAAGGCTGATGCGTGACTTGAGAGCCGCGATGTCTGGCGTGTGGATGAAATCAATGATCGCCGAGTAGCGGGGGATCTCCTTGAAAAGACGCTCCAGAAACGACAGGTCTGCGCGCCCCTTCAGGAAACGCAAACGGGGAGAAACGGAGGAGAAGTCCTCCAACGAGACGGCGTCAACGTCATAGCCGAGCCTCAAGAGCTCTGGATAGGTGGAACCGCCCAAGGTGCCGGTGCCGCCTATCAAAAGGACTCGCTTGCGTGCGTTCATGCTCATATCGTCAGCACCACCTTGCCGCGGTTCTCGCCGCGTTCGAGGATTGCCTGCGCCTCTGCGGCCTCGGCGATCGGCATCACCTTGTGCACAAATGGCACGAACCTCCGCGTTTCAAAAGCGGGCCAGACGTCCCTGACCAGTCCAGCAAGTATCTGGGCCTTCTCCTCTGGGGAACGGCGGCGAAGCGTGGAACCTATGAGACGCAGGTTCTTGCGCCAGAGGAGATTTACGTCTATCGTCGTCTCCGGACCAGCCATGGACGCGAGCGATATCCACCTGCCAAGCATGTTCATCGTCGCGAAACATGGCCCCATCAGCTTGCCGCCTACTGGATCGATCGCCACATCCACGGGGTTCGCCTTCAACGTCGCCACGAGATCGTCCTTGAAACGGTTGGATACGACATCCGCTCCGACCTCCTTGCAAAACGCGCCGTTCTCGTCGCTGGCCACCTGTGCCACCACCTTCGCTCCGAAGACATGCTTCGCAAGCTGGATGCAGGCGATGCCAAGCCCTCCTTCGCCTCCATTGATGAAGAAGGTTTCGCCACGCTGGATCTCGCCAACGATCTTCAGGTTCAGGTAGGCAGTCGCGTAAACCTCAGGTATGCCCGCGGCCTCCCATGTCTCGAAGCCCTTGGGAATCGGCATGCACATTCCCGCTGGAACGACGACCTGCTCGGCGTAGCCACCACCGCCAAGCAGAGCGCACACTCTGTCGCCAGGCTTGAAACGTCCGCCCTCTGGCGCCTCTGTGATTTCGCCGGCGCATTCAAGCCCCGGCCACAGCGGCCATCCCTCGGGCGGCGCATAGATGCCAGCCCTCTGCATGAGATCCGCACGGTTTATCGCGCACGCCTCAACCCTTATCTTCACGTTGAACGCGTCATGGCATACAGGGTCATCCACATCCCTCCAGACGAAATTCCGGTTTCCGTCTATGCACATCGCCTTCATTTTGCCCTCTCCTCCTTCATTTCGATTCCGCTCGCCATAAGCGTAAGTCTATGAACCTTCAGATCATGGTCATACGTATCGGGGTTCGGCCGTTTGCCGCGAACGATCTCCGCCAGTTCGCGGAACTGCAAATCATAGCGATCAATCTGAACACCGCATCCAACCACGGTCTTGCCTGCTGGATACCCGCCCTCGGGTTTCTTCAAATCCAGCTCAAGAACAATTTCCTTGCCATCGAACCTCTCGAGCGGAGAAAGCTCGACCGTTCCCTTCGTGCCATCCACGCGCAAACGTCGGTGCGATATGCCATTGACAGCCCTGCTGCAAGCCCGCAACGTCACGAGAGCGCCTGGATATTCCATCACCGTCACGCAGTTGTTGGCTATGCCGGCCGGGTCGCCTGGCGCTGTGCGCAACACGGGATGGACGGCTATCGGTTCGTCTGGCAGCAGGAAGCAGACGAAATCTATCAAGTGGCAGCCGAGGTTGTACATGAGTCCACCGCGCATTGTGCCTATGTAACGCTGGTAGCCGTCATCGCCGTAGTCATGATCCATATCCGCCTCTATGGAGAACACGTCGCCAAGAACTCCCTGCGCCACAATGTCCCGAATAAAACGAAACGCAGGGTTTGTCCTAAACATATATCCCATCTGCAAAGGCAGATTTCGAGCCCTGCACATTTCAACGACGGAAGCATATCTGCCGTAAGTCTCGCCACAAGGCTTATCCAGATGCAGCGGCACCCCCCGGGAAGCAATTGATGCGGCAGGCCCAAGAAGATCGGCGTTGGTGGTCTCAACTATAACAGCCTCTACACACTGCAGTGCGTCAAATTCCCCTTCATTCAGAACCTTGATTCCGTCAAAGTCGGAGAAATCTTTTATCTGCGTTGTGCGTGGGGACTTGGATTCGCGGTCATTCACGACGCCAAGAATCTCAACGATCCCCTCCTTTGCAAGAGACTTGAGTGTCCGCATCTTGGCTCCGGCATGCTCATGACACATCCCATACTGAACCACTTTCAAAGGTCTTTCAATTCCAAAAATCATGGCCGTATTATACAGAAACGCCCCAATGGGCACAATTACGCCCATTATAATTTAAACTCATTATTTTGAAAACGGTTTTTATCAAGCGTGATTTTGTGGTACAATTATCGCCGTAATGAACGGAAGTCCTAAAAACATACTCGTTGTGCTTCATATGGCTGGCGTTGCCGGGCAGTGCAAGCTCAAGGGCATATTTGACTACATAGGCAACTCACCTGGATGGAATCTTGATATCATCAGGACGCAGAGCGAGTTCACCCCGAGGGCGGTACGAGCGGCAATCCGACAGGGATTGGATGGCATTATCGTTTCACAGTTTGATGCACATGGCGCCCTAAAGGAAATAGCGCGAACAGCAATTCCAAGCGTGATCATAGATGGCAATCCAATGCACATTGAATCTCGGCATGCCAATATCGCGATTCTCGACAATAACGACATGGAAATCGGACGTACCGCAGCACAAGAACTCTTAAAGTCCAAGCACGTAAAGACTTTCGCCTACGCGGGGCACCCCATTCCCGACTGTACCCGCAAAGGGAAGATAGGCGAGGTCGTCTGGTCAAAAAACAGGGGGTATGGCTTTGCGGAAGAACTTGCCTCCAGAGGAATAGAAACGAACATGTTCACAATTGGGCACTGTGGTGCCCGCGTTAGGAACAGAAACGCCCTTGCCCGCTGGATAGCCGGGCTGCCGCAGCCCGCCGCAATTTTCGCGGCTTGTGACGATAGAGGAAGGGAAATACTGGAGATCTGCCGTGAACAGGGCATATCGGTTCCAAACGGAATTTCGGTTCTTGGCGTAAATGATGATACGTTCATCTGTACCCATGCATCGCCTCCGCTATCGAGCATCAAACCCGACTTTGAAGGTCTCGGGCGCCGGGCAATGGAACTGATTGAAAAGATGATTTATGGCACAAAGTTCACCAGCCCAGTACGCGAGGTTTTGAGCAGCGTGGAAATCGTTGTCAGAAGATCCACAAACATGGCATCCTCATCCAAAATCATTGCGGAGCGAATATTGGAACTGATTGAAGCCAACGCCCTACATCCGTTGACGCCTCAAAACATAAGCGCCAAGATGAACGCATCCCGTCAGCTTTTGGACCTCAGGATGCGCGAAGCGAAAGGAATCACCGTATATGAAGCCATTGTGCGACGGCGGATTGAAGAGGTCAAAAGGCAGCTCTCCGATACGGATGACAGCATTGAAGAAATATCCTTCCGTTGCGGCTGGGCCAATCCCATATCCCTAAAGAATCTCTTCAAGAGGCGCTGCGGAATATCGATGCGAAAGTGGCGCGCCATGAGATTGAATCACTTGGCGCCCACCGCCACATCATCCCAAGGCAAAAGCCTTTAGGACTCTTCGTTCACAATCCGGTCTTTCTTGAAGAACCACAGCTGCGCAGGCATGAGTATGAGCGCGCCAAGAAGATAGAACGCCCCAAGTGACATGATGCCCGTGCGCATGGACATGCGTTCGCTCATCCATCCTATCATCGTAGGAGACAACGACCCGATGAGAAACGCCATGCATCCCGTGAGACCGGTCGTCACACTGCGATAGCGCGGCGCGATGCAATCGAACATAGCCGGATAGTGTGCCGCCTCGTAAACGCCCATCGCCAACCCAAGGATAAAGAGCGCTGTGCAACATTCGGAAAAGCTGCGCGCCGCCCCGACCCATACCATTGGAGCGACCATCAGCAGAAATCCAGCAACGGACACATCCAGACGAATTCTGGGATGCCCTGCTCCGAACCTGTCTATCAATCGCGCAGTCCCAATGCAACCCAACAGAGCCCCAAGAAACATCCAAAATACGGAATGGAAGGAAACAGCCGCCAATCCTTTGTCGGCGAATTCCTCCTTCATGAACAGCGTCATCCAGCTGCGGCAACCGAAACCGGCATACATGAACATGCCGAACGCAATCGCGATGAGGATCGCCGTTGGCTTCCTGAGAAGTTCCATGAAGCCATCCTTCATCGTCGCATCCGTCTCCACGCCATCCTTGCGCACCGTGACCTGTGGAGTGTCTCGCATGAAAATCTGCATCACCGCGGCCCATACGATCCCGATGCAGCCAAAGATCCAAAACGCTTTGCGCCATCCGCCCTCGCCCATCGAAGCCAGCGTGCCAGCCGTCACGCTTGAAATGATCACTCCGGCGTACACCGCACTCTGGAAGATGCTCATCGCAGTGGATCTTGTCGTATTGTCGTGATACTGCGAAATGAGCGAGTAGCTCGGAGGTGCTATGCAGCACTGACCGACCGCGTTTACCACGCCGTAGAACGCCACCATCAGAAACAACCCATGTGCAAATCCGCTCACAAGAACGCCTATGGAAAACATCAGCGTCCCGACAACCAAGGTGCGTTTGCGTCCGATGAAGTCCGCCGCGATTCCGGATCCCACGATAGAAAGCCCGAAAACGGTGCCGAAAACAGTGCCGACTACGCCAAGCTGCGTGTTGGTGACACCGAACGAAACAAAGTCCAATTTGATCTGCGGAAGAGTCGCGTTGTAGATCTGGCGAGACGCATGCTCAAGGAAGAGCGTCACAAACAGAAATGCCAGTAACCACCATTTGTATCGTCCATGGTTGTTTTCACAATTCGCCATAGGAATTCCTCAATCTGAAGGTCGGAATTATACCATAAATCCCGGCAACAAGAGTTCAACCATGGGTTCAAAACTCTCAGGCCCTTCGTTTCAGGGCTCTGCACTTTTCAGATTTTCGACAAGCGCCTTCTTCAAAAGCTCATCTTGCGAGGACCCGTTTTCAATCAAGCTGTTGCTTTGGTCACAGATTCCAATCAATTTCCCATACAAGGATGATTTCTCCTTTGACGATGAGACCGCATTCTCCAATGCAAGGAGCCTCCGCATTTCGTCCTCCACCGTTGCGGATTCTTTGCTGCAGATGCTATTCGTCACCGCAACGATCGCTGCCGCGTCTTCGCACGCCACCGTTTCAACCTTCCGGTTCCAACCCCAGAAACGGCCTTTCTCAAGACGCTCAAGAGCGACTTGACTCGGAAAGGTGTTTGTGGCGGCAAGCGCGCGAAGGCGGACGATCTGATTGGTGCGATGCGCATGGATCGTGGCGAGGATTTGGAGTTCGCGATCTAAGCTCTCGAATTCTTCCTGGTGTTTCGCGAGAAGTTTCTCACAAAGCGACTTGCGCTCCTTCCAGATGCGCTGCCAGCACTTCGCATAGCCCTTTGGATCCTTCCGTCGCGCTTCTTCTGTCCAGTCCCACGGCAGAATCTCATTGCCCTGTCCCTTGAGCCAGGCAGAAATCTCCGGCTCCGACTTCACATCCGCCTCCGTCCACTTCGCAATCGGTTTCACAAGCAGTTTCAGGCAGTGTTCGTTCTTAGCTTTTTCGACGAATTGCTCAAGCGTCTGACGGGGGTGCGTGTCTGGCGGCCAAAAATAAATGTATACCCGATAGGCAAGCGGCACCACCAGCATCACCAAGACGGCAATGCTGAGAAGTCGCACAAATTCTTTCGTCTCTTTTTTCACATTTAAAAATAAAAAACCGACATAACCCCGAGCGCGAAAAAAAGAAAAAGCCGGCGGCGCCCTACTCTCGCACGGGCGGGTCCCGCACTACCCTCGGCGAAGAGGCCCTTGACTTCCGTGTTCGGAATGGGAACGGGTATGAC
>CACZCD010000103.1 GCA_902779565.1 uncultured bacterium
TCGTTCCCACGGGCAGCGAGTCGGCATTGTAGATCAGTCCGCGCTGCTGGTCGATGGAGAACGGATATTTCGTTCCCGTCACGTTGACGACGTACGTGCTGTCCTCGCCCTTCGAGCTGGTGGTGTGCATAGTGCGCGTCAGCGTGCCCAGCGAGAATGCCGTCACAGCCGTGTCGTCGTAGGTGACGACCTTCGACTCCGTAGCGCACGCGCCGCCGGCCGCGTCGAACGTGACGAGGTACTCGTTGGCCTGCCAGTGCGCGTAGTAGGTGACCTTCGCCGTAATCGTGAGTGCGTCGATCTGCTCGCCGCCCGTCGCGGCCGTGAACCAGCCGAGGAACGTGTAGCCCTCGCGGGTGGCCGACGGAAGCGGGCTGACCACGGTGCCTTCCTTCCCCGTCACAAAAATGGGAGAGCCGCCGCCGATCCAGTTCCTGTCGAAGGTGACGGTGTACGTGGGCACCGGGATGAGGGTCCAGTGCGCATAGTACGTGACGTCGGCCGTCACCGTCGTGGTGGCGGAGACCTGCGCACCGCCGCTCGCGGACGTGAACCAGCCGTCGAACGTGTAGCCGGACCGCGTTGCGCCCGGAAGCGCGCCGACGGCCTTGCCGTCCTCAACCGAGCGCGACGATTCGCCGGAGATGACGCCGCCGTTCGCGTCGAACGCCACCGTGCGGTAAACGACGGGGATAAGCTCCCACTGCGCGGTGTAGGTGGTGTTCGCCGCCGGCACCTTGGCGGGGACTGCGGGCGACCACCCCTGGAAGGTGTAGCCGCTGCGTGTCACGACGGGCGGCACGAGCGTGGAATTGTAGTCGAGCGTCATGGAGGTTCCGCCTTCACCGCCGTTCGCGTTGAACGTGAGCGTGTACTGCTTGACCTCCCAGTGCGCATAGTACGTGACGTCGCTTGCCGGCTTCGTGGACGAGGTGACCTGCGTCCCGCCGGCGGGATCGGTGAACCAGCCCTTGAACGTGTAGCCCGTGCGCGACGCGGACGGAAGCGTGCCGACCGCGCTGCCCTTCGACACGGAGCGCGTGGTGCCGCCCGTGCCGCCGTTGGTGTTGAAGGTCACGATCCAGGCGTTCATGTCGATGAACGTGATGACCGTGATGCTGTGGCCCGAATTCGTGAACATCGCCTTGACGGCATCGACGTTCCCGCCCGCGACATACACGGTCGCAAGGGCCGTGCCGTCGAACGCATGGTAGCCGATCTCCGTCACGCCCGAGCCGATCGTCACCGTCGCGAGCTTGGAGCAGTTCCAGAACGCCTCGCGCCCGATCGTCTTGACCGTGTTGGGGAACACCACTTCGGTCAGCTTCGAGCAACCGTAGAAGGCGGATTCGTCGATGTACTTAAGCCCATTGGCCAGCGACAGATCCGCAAGGCTCGTGCAGCCGTAGAACGCCCCGTATCCGATGCGCTCCACGCTGCCGGGGACCATCACGCTCGTCAGGGCGCTGCCGCGGAATGCGTTCTTGTCGATGTTCGTGACGGTATTGGGTATCTCAACGCCCGCGACGCCGGTGCAGCCCGCGAACGCGCCCTGCCCGATGCTGGTCACTATCTTTCCGCCGATCGTCTGGGGAATCGAGATCGTCGCGGTGCCCGTGGGCTTGGGCGAGATCGCGGGGGCGTCGCCTGTATAGGACCCGTTCCTGTAGATCTCGACCGTGCCGCCCTTCGGCCTGTAGCACCAGTAGTAGTCGCCCTCCTTCTCCGCCGTGACGGTGCCGGAGATGCGGTATGTGACCTTCACGTCGGGGCAGCCCGAGAACACGGTAGACTCGTTGATGGCGCCGAGGAACCTGCCGGGCAGGCTCGCCGTCTCAAGAGACGCGCAGTTCCTAAACGCATTGTCGCCCAGCGTCGTCACGCTGTCGGGCACTGTCACCCTCTCGATGCCGGACTTCTCAAACGCAGCCACGTTGATCTTGCTCACGCTGGACGGTATGACGACCTCGGTCAGGTCGGACATGTTGTAAAACGCATCGGTGCCGATGCTCGTGAAGTCGTCCGGAACCGTCACCGTCCCCGTCGGGGCAGTGCCGGCGGAAGTCCTCACCGCCTGGCCGACGCTGGTGGCGGTACGGCGCACAAGCTCGGAGTCGACAACGCTGCCGTTCTTGGTGACGAGTTCGTAAAACCAAGTGAGGCCATCTCTCGCCAGCGTGCCGTAGTACCGCAGGTTAAGGGCCGACGAACAGCCGGAGCAGATGTCGGACTGACTGATCTTGCCGAAGAACGTGGCATAGTCCAAATGAAGATTTGCCAGGCTCGTGCAGTTTTTGAACGCGTCGCTTTCGATTGTCTTCACGTTGGCCGGCACGTAGATCCTCGCAACCGCCGGGCAGTTGGCGAACGCACCATCATTGATGATTGTCAAGCCGGTGCCCAGATTGATGGTCTTCAGGGCATCGCAGCCGTTGAATGCGGAGCCGCCGATGCTCTTGACGCTGTTGGGGATGGTCACGCTCGTCAGCGCGTCGCAGTTGTAGAACGCGGACACCCCGATGGCCCCGAGCGACGACGGCAGTATTATTGAAGTGAGCGCCTTGCAGTTGTAGAACGCATACTTGCCGATGTTCGTGACGGTGGACGGCATCGTGCCCACTCCCGTAAGGGCCGTGCAGCCGTCAAAGGCGCTCGTGCCAAGGCTCGCCACCGGCATTCCGCCGAGCGTGGAAGGTATCGTCACCGATCCCGTCGGCTTGGGGTCGATGGCCGGGCTGTCCACCTGGTAGGTTATCTCGACCGAGTTGCCCGGAAGCGTCTTGAAATACCAGAAGTAGTTGCCGACCTTCTGTTTCGAGACCGTGCTGTTCACGCGGTACGTCACCACGAGATCGGCATGACAGCCGGTGAAGACCTTGGACTCGTCGATCTTGCCGTAGAGAGCCGCCGGCAGGCTCGCCAGCTGCAGGTTCGCGCAGTCCTGGAACGCATCGTTGGAAAGGATTGTCACGCTGTCGGGAACTTCCACTGAAACGATCCCCGACCTGTAGAACGCCCGGTACGAGATGTTCGTCACCGTGCTCGGGATCGTCGCCTTCCCCAGCGCGGCCCTTTCAAAGAACGCACTGCGCCCGATGCTCACGACGTTGTATCCGCCAAGCGTCGAGGGGATCGTCACGACATACCTGCCCGAATCGGGAAGCCCATATATCGCGTAGTTCCAGTTAAGGCTCGTGCCGGAGACGTTCCGGCGGACGACCTCCGCCACGCGCTGGCCGCCGCGGACCATAAGCTCGTAGTGCCAGGTGTAGGCGCCGACCGTCTCGGAACCGTAGTACCTCGGGTCGAGGTTGGCCGCGCAGTTGGCAAACACGTCCGTTCCGGCCCCGCTGGAGAGAAACGCCTTCGGCAGATGCACGTCATCCAGCTTGGAGCAGCCCTTGAACGCATTGTTGCCGATGCTCGTCACGGAGGAAGGTATGTAAACCCGCGTCAGGGACGTGCAGTTCTGGAATGCCGAGGCCGCGATGCTCGTCAGGCCCGTGCCGCTGATCGTTAGGCTCGTAAGCCCGCTGCAGCCACTGAACGCGGACGACCCAATGCTGGTGACGCTGGACGGAATGGTGATGCTCGCCAGCTTGCTGCAGTTCTGGAAGGCGTTGGAGCCGATGCTCTTCACGGACGACGGAATGGTAATCGACGCAAGGGAGCTGCATCCCGAGAACATGTAGGTGGGGATGCTCGCGAGCGACGTCGGCAGGGTGACGGTCGTCAACGCGCTGCAGCCCATGAACGCAGCATATCCGAAGCCCTTTACGTTCGTGAGACCGGAAACGGACTTCAGCGCGGAACATTTGTAGAACGCATACGCGCTGACATTCGTGACGCTCGTGGGCAGGGTTACGCTTGTCAAGCCGCTGCACTGCTCAAGCGCGGAATATCCGATGGAGTTCACCGTCGCGCTGCCGAGGGTGCCCGGCACCGTGACGCTCCCCGTCGGCTTGGGGGTCACGGCGGTCGTTTCGTCTTCGTTGTACAGCTCCGCCTTGCCGTTGACCAGCCTGTAGTACCAGTAGTAGTCGCCGGACTTCTGCACGTAGGCGGAAGAGCCGTTCTGGCGGTAGCTCACGACAAGGCTGCTCGCGCAGTTGTTGAACACGGACGACTCGGTGATGTTCCCGACGAACGCCTTCGGCAAGCTCGCCGCCGCCAGCTTGGTGCAATCGTAGAACGAAAGGGCCTGGATCTCCGTCACGGAGTTGGGCACCGTCACGCTCGTCAGATTGGCGCATCGGAGGAACGCAAAGCCCTTGATCGACGTCAGGCTGCTCGGCAGCCCCACGCTTTTCATGCCGGCGTCCATAAACGCGAACGGGTCGATTTGCTTGACGCTGTATCCGCCCAGCGTGCTGGGGATCGTCACCGTCGCGGTGCTGGACGGATTGGGGGAAATGGCCAGACCCCACGAGGTGCTGCTGCTGGAACGATAGCTCAGCGCCGCACGACGCGAGCCGCCGGCGCCGTCGGACACGATTTCGTACATGAACGTGTAGCTGCTGCCGCTCGGCTTCTCGGAGCCGTAGTACCGGATCTCAAGCCCCGAGGCGTTGCCGGAGAACACGGCGGTTTCGGTGAACGTGCCCATGAGCGCCTTTGGCATGCGGGCCAAGCTCAGCTTGCTGCAGTTCCTGAAAGCCTGGGAGCCGAGGGACGTCACCGTGGGCGGAAGATAGATGTAGGTCAACGACGAGCAACCCTCGAAAGCACTCGCCGGAATGCTCTTGACGCCGCTCCCGATCGTGACGCTCGAAAGCTTCGTGCAATTTTTGAAAACAGTATTTCCGAGGGACGTCACGGAATTGGGAAGGGAAACACTCGTGAGACTCGTGCAGCCCTCGAACGCGGAATATTCTATCTGGGTCACGGAGCTGGGGATAGACACGCTTGTAAGACCAGTCCAATCTTTAAATGCTGTGCCGGCTATTCTGGTCACTGTGTTTGGAATCGTCACCGAAGTAACGCCCGTACAGGTCGAAAGAGACCTTAAAGTCACTACGGTGTGGCTGTTGAGCGTGCTGGGGATGGACAGAGCACCCGTCGGCTTAGTGCTCGAAGTGGTGGTGACGTCGTCAATCATCGCGTTGCCGCTGCTGGTGAGGGTGTAGGTCCAGATCAGACCGTTGACGACCGCCGTGTCGGCCCACGCCGCGCCTGTGAACGCAAGCGCCGCGATGGCGACAAGTGCCTTGAATGTACCGCCGAACAGGCGACACAAAGAACGAGCCGACTTGATGAAGTCAGTTTTCATTGTTTTATCCTTTATTTTCCGTTGACAAACACTGGTTTCCCTTTGCGCGTAATGATAGCACAAGAGGGTATGCTACGGCGCACCCAATTTTCCCCCATTTTTGGCAAAATGGGCAAAATGGCCAGTGCGATCCCGATAGGCACCTTACGGTTTGAGACGTTCTACCGCCTCGTCGGTGAGTGGGTAGCGGGCGAGAATGGCCGCCGACGCCACCATAAGGACTGCGGGGATGACGCAGACGAGCCATCGAATCCCCTCCTGCGCGAAAGCACTCTGCGCGGCGAGCCCGTTCATGAAATAAGCCCCGGACGCGTTGCCGATGGACATCATCGCAAACGTCGTCACAAAGAAGAACGCGAGAATCCGCAACGGTGCATTGCGGCGAAACTCCCGCCACAGGTCGCCCGTCTTCACCTGCGCCGCGTCCGCCGCAGCCATCACCACACGTTCCTTCGCCTGGGTGAACGAGAAGACGAGGAACATGGCGGCGACGAGCGCGAAGGCGACCATCGTCCAGAGCCAGGCGCGCGGATCGGTCGGCAGGGCCGCACTCTCGCCTGCGGGAGCGGCGCGATAGCCGGTCCAGGCGAGCACCGCGCCCGGCACCAGCCTTCCGATTGCCATCCCCAGCCGGAAGAAGCCCCCCAGGATGGCGTTCACAATCCCCGAGATGCGTTGGCCCGTGCGGCTCTCGCCGTAAGCGATCACCTCCGGCACAAGCGCCCACATATAGCCCGTCGCGACGACGATGCCCGTGGCCTTCACGAACTGCGCGGCGGAAACCCAGCCGATATGGTCTTCAACCCGCCCAATGCGACTCAACACGTAGAGCGAGGCCATGCCGATGATAGCGACGGCCGTAAAACAATAGAACAATCCCTTCTTGCCAAGACGCCGCCGGAAAAACGGAACAAGCGGCATGAAAATGAAGGACGGCAGAATGCCGAACCCCATGAAAGCAGCCATCCGCCATGGCAAGACCCGCTCGCATGGTAGGGCCCGCTCACCGAGCGGGACGCCTGAACCACCGGCAAACAATGCGACAAGCAGCGGGACGCCCACCGACACCGCGAAGCATCCCATGTCCGCCATGAAGATTCTCACAGCCGTAAGGACCGTGATCTCGTCCGTACCACGGGTGAGGGAAGCGCCGAGTGCGCCGTAGGCGACATTGACGAGCGTGAAGAGCAGCGTGAATCCCATGTATGTGACATACGCATACGCCGTCTTTCCGGCGGAGACGGCGCCGCCGAAAGGGCTCCAGAAGCACAGCACCAGAAGAACGGCAAGCGGCAGCCCCGCCAGAACCAGGTAGGAGCGGTACTTGCCCCAAGGCAACGTGCCTCTATCGAGGAACACGCCGATTAAAGGGTTCCAAAGAAAGTCAACAATCTGCGTCACCAGGAACATCGTTGCCACAGCTGTCGGCGTCAGGCCGAAAACATCGGTGTAGAAGAAGAGCAGATACAGGCTGACGGCCGGATAGACGAGATTCTGTGCGAAATCCCCCGCACCGAACCCAAATCGGACCCTCCAATCCAATCTATCCGCATTCTTGCACATTTGTCTACAAGCTTGCGCCAACGCGGTCAGTACGGGAACGTTGCGCCAAAGACATATTGCGGCGAAATGACGGGCGGGGGCGGCGTGCGCCCCTTTGCGAGCAGGGCGAGCGTGAAGTCCGCAACCTTCTCGCCAGCCGTCGCCGCATCGCACTCAAAGCGCGTGAGCGGCTCGGCATAGACCGGCCCAAGCCCCCGGTTGGAAAGCACAACAACCTTGACGTCCTCGGGAATCTTGATTCCCCTTTTCATGAACGCTGTCAACGCACCCTGCGCGACAAAGTCGTCCCAGAAGAGAAACACGTCCGGAAAGTCGGCTCGCGGCAGCTCAAGGAACGCCTCGTAGGCGGCGCGCTTGATGCCCTCATAGCGTCCGAGCACGTCCCAGCGCTGGATCGTCTTCCATTCGCACGCGATCCCCACCGCTGCAAGCGTCGAAGACACGTCTGGCGTCTCGTTCCCGTCAAAGCGCACCTGCACAACGCGCCGGACACCCGTGCGCGTGCAGTGCTCCGCGAAGACGGCGCTGGCATCGTCCGAGGAAAACCGGATCCAAGGCCCCTCCCCCGCCGCCGGCTCGTCGCCATAGACGAAGAGGCACTTGAGACCCGTCTTTCGCAGATACTTGCGGATATGCGGCTTGGCGTACAACGCCACCACAATATCCGGCGCGTGCGCGAGTTCTCCCGCCAGAAACGAACGATCAAGCCGCGAATCCAGCGGAAAGATCGCCGTGGTGAAGATGTAGCCCGCCTGACTCAACCGACGGTGAAGCGCATCGGCGATCTGCGTCGCATGGTAGCTGCTCGCATCGACGTCCGGCAGGGCGAAAAGCACCTTGCCGTACTGGACGCGGATGTCGCGCGGCAAAACGACCGTCCCGACGCGCGGACGTGAACGTACGTACCCTTCTTTCACCAGTCGCTCGACGACGCCGCGCGCAATGCGGAAGGACAACCCCGTCTTCTCGGCCAGCTGCTTGATGGTCGGCAGGGTCGTTCCCGGCTTGAGTCGGCCGCCTGCAATCTCACCCTTGAGATAGGCGCAGAGCGCGTCGGCAGCGGTCGTCGCACCGTCAGGCGTGAAATGAAAGTTCGCAAGAAAGCTTTTCATGATGCACAACGTTCCTGTATTTCTTTTCACGCAGATGGCGCAGAGGACTTCCCTTTACTCCCTGCGTCCTCCGCCTCTCCGCGCCTCTGCGTGAGATTCCCCCTTCTCAGCAAAGGGAAGAGAAACTCGCGGCGGAAGAGCGCAATGCGGCGCGCCTCAAGCGACCCGCGCACGACCTTCGCCGCGGCGCCATCCAGAAGCGACTCCAAGCGCGCCAGCACTTCAGGCGAATAGATCTTCGCTCGCAGCTCCTCCTTCGTCGGCGCCTGCACGACGCCCGGACCGAGCGGCGTGTCGTACGGCTTCGCCACGACCTTCATCCAGCAGCGTTCGAGCAGATCGAAGAACGCCGCCATCTCCTGCGCCGCCGCACCGAACAGGAGCCGGTGGTGCTCCGCGAGGATCGCCTCGACGTCGGCCTCCGGATTCCAGCAAATGCGCGAGAACACGTAATAGTTGAGGTAGTTGTAGAACCAGCGGTCGCTCTCGCTCTCGGCAAACGCACCCGTCACGTACGGCGCAACGGCTCGGTAGTAGCGCGCCCACGCGCGCGGCGCAAGCTGCGGGATGCCCGTCATCTCCAGATTCCAGCAATCCACCTTGTCGGGATAGTTCCAGAGCGAGACCTTGCGCCCGAGCTTCGCGTGCCAGCCGCGCACCTCCCCCTTCTCGCGTTCACCGATCGCCGTGCCTTCGGCCCACGGACCGCGCCGCGCGACGAACACATCGACATTGTCCGGAATGTCGTTCGTGGGGATGCGCACGTACGGGATGTACGACATCTGCGAAACGCGCGCCTCGGGAAACTTCGTCTGAAGTCGGCGCGCAAGCTCCGCCGTGCGCCGCCAGACAAGATCCGTCGCGAAACCGGTGTCAACCTTCGAGAACGGGATGTTCTTCTCGCACCACCCGCAGCGGCAGTGCCGCACCCACGTGAATCCGTCCTTCGGCATGGCGTCGAAGACGACGGCTTCGCCGCCGTCCGCGCCTGGTAGGGCCCGCTCGCCGAGCGGGCCGCCGATGACCGCGCAGGCGTTGGTGAATATCGCGTCCCACGTCTCCGGCGCAAGGCAATGGGTCTTCGCGCCGTGGCAGCACCGGAGGTGGTAGGTCTCCATCCTGAGCCGATACCAGTTCAGGCGCTTGAAGGCGGTCGCGTCCTTTTGCGGCGCGATGGGGCCATCGCGCCCTACCATGCCGTCCAGCAGCTCTTGGGGGACAGGCCCGTCGGCATAGCCGTACCGGCGCACCGAAAACGCCGGCGACTCTTCAAGATTCCCCTCTTGGACCACGATGCGTTCAGCTCGCGGCACATGTGTGCCAAGCTCCCCCGGGAAATACATCCGCACGCCGGCGAAGCGTTCAAGGAAGGCATACACGCCGAAGAGCGTGCCGCGCCGGAAGCACGGCTGCCACGGCGCTTCATCGGGAAGGAAGGCCGCTTTCGCGACATCGGCGACATCATCGTCGTTTCCGACGATGCGCACGACACCCACCTGCCGCCCCGCAGCATTCCGGCTGGGCGCAACGCCCCCTTCTCGCCGCACAACCTCAATGATGTATCCGTCTCTATCAAGGCTCTCCAATCGCGCATCTCCCCCGCCCAGCACAATGGCGGTCTTCCCCGGGGTTTCGCGCGCGACAACCGCGAGCGGATCGCCAAAGATTCCCTTCAGGAAGAAATTCAGCTCTTCGGCGGCAAGCCGCGTGGCATACGGCGCATCCGCCCGCAGCACAATCTCGGCATCGTCATCGATGACCACTGCCGGCGCTGCCGCGAGAGAGGGCGCTGCCGCGACCAGTGCGATAGCCAAGAGCGCCACACGGGCCGCAAGAAAGGGCGCTACTGCGGCGAATGCGGCGGCAAGGGGCGCCGGGCGCAAGAATGGGCGTTGCTCGAAGAATGCGGCGGCAAGGGGCGCCGAGCGCAACGGGACTACCGCGACATCCGCGACTTGCGCGAAAGCCCCGTCCCGGTGGTCGCGGTGGTCGCGGCCGGCCCGGTGGTCGCGGTGGTCGCGGCTGTCCCGGTGGTCCCGGTGGTCGCCACGCGTCATTGCCAGCCCTTTCGCTTCTTGATGCCCCATACCGTCTGGTCCACCTTGCGCTTGATTTCGCTCGCGCGCGCCATGAGTTCCACTACATCGGCCGCCGCATCGAGCCGAGAATACACGCTCTTGTCCCAGTCCTCGCCGCGTGTCGCCGTGCGCGCAGCGTGCATGCGCTCACGCACGCCGCCATGTTTCTTGAAATCCTCTTCCTGGGCGGCAATCATCTTGTCGAGCAGATAGCGCGTCTGATGGCAGAGCGTCAGCATGAGATTCGCCACCGTCTCCGCAGGACGCGTCTCTAAGATCTGCTGCCAGCCGTCCCAATCGGCGTGCTCCTTGGCATAGTTGCGCGCCGCGATTCGCCGATTGTCATCCAATGCCCACTCGGCGAATCCATGCGTCTTGAGCCAATCGAGGTAATCCTCCATCAGTTCGTCGAGCGTGGCACGGGCGACATTGGTCAGCTTGATCTCGGTTTCCTTCGAGGTTCCCGAAGCAGCGCTCCCCTCGGCGATGTTCTGCTTGCAGCTGCGCGCGGCCTGCGTCATCTGATCGACGGTACGGTCGCCATGCGCCGGCAGAAAGCGGCGGCAAAAGGCGACAGTGCCCTGATAGATCACTTCGCTCTTGCGGTAAACGATGAGTTTCTTGTAGCCGCCATGCGGCAACACAATCTTCGGCACGGCAGAGCCGGCAGCGGCACCGGGACTGCCGCGACTGCCGGGACTACCGGGACTGCCAGGACTACCGCGACATTCCTGTCCCGTCTGTCCCGGTGGTCTCGGATGTCCCGTCATTGCGCACCCCCGCCCCCGAGGGGCTTCAGGTGAATGCAGAAGCGTGTGGAGTAGTCTCCGGAAGACGGATCAGCCATCTGGCGGCGACACGGCAGAAGGTCATAGAGCGCCGTATTTTTTCCGTTTCCGTTGGCGCTTTTTACGATCCTCAGCGACCATCCCTCCACGCCCATCGGGTCTGTGCTGGCCAATGGCAATCCGAGCTGCGGCGAAGATGGCCCATAGTTCTGAGCCGTGTCAAGCGTCCATTCGCCGGCAAGGCCGACGACATCGAAAAGCCCCCAGCCATTGTCGTTCCGCGCCCCCACCATCGTGGAGGCGGATCCGCCGTTGCCGTACCACGCAACGAATCCATTCACCTGGTTGGTGTGCGTCGAGAGGCTTTCGGCGACCGTGCCGCCTGTCGGCCAGAAAGTATCTGTGCCGGCGCGTGCGGCCACCTCCCACTGCTCCTCCTCGCAGAGATCCACGATCAGCCCCGCCTTCGCGCGCAGCTTCGCGACAATTGAACCATCCGCCACCTTGTACATCGTGTTCGGCCAGTCGATGGCGGGCTTCGCTCCGCGCAACGCGTTGTACGACACGTTCTGCGGCGTGTACGCCGTGCCAGCGGCTCCCGTCTCGAGGCATGCGTGCTGCGCGGCTGTGTACTTGAAGATACCCACGAAGAAATCGCTCATGAACGTCACTGTCCGGCGGTTGCAGTTGGTCGTCGTGAGCGAACCCGGACTGTAGTGCTGCAGATGCCTAAACGTCTCCACCGGCTCCCCCAGCGTGTACGTCCCTGCGGGGATCCGCCGGAAGACCATCTTCGACGACTTGTGCGCGGCGGTCCAGCCGCCCGAAGGCACATCGGCGAGAAACTCGTAGCCCCCGTTAACAAGATCGACCACGAGATACGTGTGCGCGGACGCGGCCACGTTCGAGACCGCCACCGTGAAGCCCGTGAGAGTCTGTCCCCGGAACGGCGAACTGGCGGGATCCCACGTGAAACGGCACCGTCCCGGCGCGGCGGCGAACACCGTCCCCAAACGGTACGGCTCGGGATGCGCGTCCCACGTCGCCGTCACCTC